>NZ_SPGT01000008.1:0-134267 GCF_005845155.1 Clostridium sp. BSD2780061688st1 H5
AGAACGGCGTGGTAACCGTTCTCCTTTTTTATAGTCGGGTGTCCTTTCAGTCACTTCGTGACTTTTGGGACACCCTCCACTACGATACAGTTCTGCAGGGAGGAAAATTTGACGGGTGCCTGGGACTGCTGGGAGCTATCGAGGCAGTGCAGACGCTGAGAGAAGGCGGATATGTGCCAGGCTGCCCTGTGTGGGTGGTGGGCTTTAAGGACGAGGAGGGCAACCGGTTTGGGTACGGCATGATCGGGAGCAAGGCTATCTGCGGGAAGGTACTGCCAGAGGGGCTGGCGTCTGAAGATGGGGACGGCGTCTCCCTGCGCGACGCTATGAGATCCTACGGGCTTTCCCCGGAAGAACTGGATACCTGCAGGGTGGATCGGATAAAAGCCATGCTGGAGCTTCACATTGAGCAGGGGCAGGTTCTGGAAAAGGGAGGCTGCCAGATCGGCGTTGTGGAGGGAATTGCGGGACTGGAGCGGTACACAGTGACCATTGCCGGGAGCAGCGCCCACGCGGGAGCCACGCCCATGAGCGGGCGGTCAGATCCGGTCCCGGCCATGAGCAGATGGATCCTGCGGGTGACAGAGCTGGCCAGGGCGAGGAAGGACTGCGTGGCTACAGTGGGGCGCATAGAGGTGCGTCCCGGGACCTGCAACATTATCTGTGGGGAAGCTCGTTTTTCCCTGGACATCCGCAGTGTCCGGGACGAGGATATACGGGATGTCATGGGAGAGATGGAGCGCTTTGAGGCGACTCTGGAAGAACAGGAGCATGTCAGGATCACAAGAGCGCTGGATCAGTCGCTGCCCGGAACAGTCTGCGATGAAGAGCTGAAAAAGAGGATGGAGGAGATCTGTGACAGAAACAGCTATTCCCGGTGCCGGATCATGAGCGGCGCGGGCCACGACAGCATGAATTTTGGAGGACTTTGTCCTGTCAGCATGATCTTTGTGCCATCCCAGGGAGGATACTCCCACCGGAAGGAGGAGTACACTCTGCCGGAGGACTGCGGGGCAGGAGCCCAGGTGCTCATGGAGATGATAAGGGAGACAGCAGCCTGTAAAGAATACCTGTAAGGGATAAAGAAATGGTTTTAGCCTTCGGACAGAGCCGGTATGAGCGGCCCTCAGGGAGGATAAAATATAGTATCACAGAAAAGAAGAGTAAGAGGAGGTAACTAATGAAAGAAAAAATCAGCAGCTTCTTTCGCTTTCAGGAGCGGGGAACAAGCTTCAAAGTGGAGACAATAGCTGGTATCACTACATTTATGACGATGGCGTACATTCTGGTCGTACAGCCGAGCCTTATGGTGGGGGATGCCGACTATGTCATTGACACCAACGGGGTGATGATCACCAAGGAGGCCATCCTTGTCACCTGCGCTCTTGTCAGCGCTGTCATCACGCTTTTTATGGCGCTCTATGCCAATATGCCATTTGCCCTTTCCACCGGGATGGGAAATAATGCCATGTTCGGCGCTATGCTGATCGCGGGGGCTATTTCCTTCGGCGGCATCATGTCACTGATCCTGATTTCAGGAGCGATCTTTGTGCTGCTCACCGTGTTCGGTGTGCGGGATCTCATTGTAAAGACAATCCCCAAAAACCTGAAGATTGCCATCAGCACGGCCATTGGATTTTATATCGCCTATCTTGGATTTAAGAACAGTGGGATCGGCACATTTGTGGATGGCATCAGCCAGGGTGATTTCAAACAGCCCTCTGTGTACCTGGCCATTTTCGGTCTGATACTGATCGCGGTGCTGACAGCACGCAAGGTAACAGGGGCCATCCTCATCGGAATTGTGGCGGTCACGGTGCTGGGCATTCCTCTCGGAGTGACGACGGTTCCGGAGACGCTGGCAAAGGTGCCGGATTTTGACGGGCTTGGCAATCTGATGTTTGCCTTTGACTTTAAGGAGGTGCTCTCCTTCTCCGCTATCCCGCTGATCTTTGTGTCCTTCTGCGGAGACTTCTTCTCCACCCTGGGAACGGTTCTCGGTGTGGGAGCTAAGGCAGGTATGCTGGATGAGAATGGAAACCTGCCGAATATCCAGAAGCCCTTCCTCGTGGATGCCATTGGAACCTGCGTGGGAGCATGTACAGGTAACACGGTAGTGACCACCTTTGTGGAGTCCAGCGCCGGAGTGGAGGCGGGCGGACGCACAGGCTTTGCCAGTGTGATCACAGCTATCATTTTTGCTCTGATGGTGTTCCTGTCACCCCTTGTGCTGATGATCCCCAACGCGGCCACAGGACCGGCCCTCATCTTTGTCGGCTTCCTCATGATCCAGGGCATCCAGAATATCGACTTCTCTGATTTTACAGAGGCATTTGGCCCCTTTGTCATGATCATGTTCACGATCTTCACAGGATCCATTGCAGGCGGTATTTCTGCCGGCATTATCGCTCACGGAGTGATCAAGCTGCTGACGGGCAGATGGAAGGAGGTACATCCATTTCTCTATGTCCTGTGCATCCCACTGATCCTGTATTTCCTCTCATAAGGAAGAGCGGCAGACCGGTAGTCTGCAGAAAGGCGGTATATGATGAAAATTCAACCGAAAAATAAAAAGGAGCTGCTCCGTGCAGCCCTTGGCGAGATCGACAGCGATCTGGCCATCACCAATGTGCAGCTTGTCAATGTGATCACAGGGGAAATTTATCCTGCGGATGTATTTGTCTATGACGGGATGATCGCCCATGTGGAATACAAAAATCCCGGGACGGAGCTGGACAAGGCAAAAGAAGTGGTGGACGGGGGAGGAAGGTATCTGATTCCCGGCTTTATCGACGCCCACGAGCACATTGAGAGCTCGATGATGACTCCCAGGAATTTTGCCAAAGGGGTGATCCCTCACGGGACGACTACAGTTGTCACAGACCCCCACGAGATCGCTAATGTGTGCGGCATGGAGGGAGTGCGCTACATGCACGAGGCGGGAGATGACCTGCCTATGCGGCAGCTCATCGATATTCCCAGCTGCGTGCCGGCGGTGCCGGGACTGGAGAATGCTGGAGCGGAATTTTTTGCCGGACAGATCGAGGAGCTGTCCTCCATGGACCGGGTTATCGGCCTGGCTGAGGTGATGGATTTCCTGGCCGTGATACACGGGGAAGACCGGATGATGGACATTATTGACGTGATGGACAAAAAAGGACTGTACCTGCAGGGACACGCCCCTTCTGTCTCCGGAAGGATGCTGTCAGCTTACCTCTGCGGCGGCCCCAATACCTGCCATGAGTCCAGGGAGCGCTATGAGGCGCTGGAGAAGCTTCGCAGCGGTATGTTTGTGGACGCCAGAGAGTCCTCTATCACGAAAAATGTGGAGGAGATCTGGGAGGGCGTGAAAGGCGTCCGGTTCTTTGACCATTTCTGTCTCTGTACAGACGACAGGGAGGCGGATGACATCCTGCACGTGGGCCACATGAACGATGTGGTCAGAACGGCCATCCGAAGCGGCATGGACCCGGTGACAGCCATCAAGAGCGCCACCTTTAACACGGCAAGAGAGATCCACCTTGAGAACCTGGGAGCCATTGCCCCGGGATATGTGGCGGACATGCTCATTGTGAGCGATTTAAGGGAGCTGAAGCCGGACTATGTATTTTTCGGCGGAAAGCTGGTGGCCGAGATGGGACAGATGTCTGTGCCCATCGAGGATAGAGAGTATCCTCTGGAAAAGGTTAACACCATGTATGTGAGAGAGCTGACGGAGGAGGATTTCCGGATCAAGGCTCCGGTGGAAAACGGAACGGTGACAGTCAATGTGATGGAGTACCCGGATATCCATCTCTCCTCCACAGAGCTGACCACAGCCCAGCTGCCGGTGAAGGACGGGTATGTATGCCTGGAGGGAGAGGATCTCAAATTCGTGGCTGTGGTAAACAGGCATAAAGGCCATGACACCATCGGCTTAGGTATTGTGAAGGGCTTTGGGACGACCTGCGGCGCCCTGGCATCCACAGTGTCCCATGACAGCCACAACCTGACCGTTGTCTACGACAGCGCGGCAAATGCATTGGCAGCGGCAAAGGCGCTGATCCAGTGCGGAGGCGGTATGAGTGCGGTCAAGGACGGACGTCTGCTCCATGTGCTTGAGCTGCCCCTGGCAGGGCTTATTTCCCTGAAAGACGCCGCGGAGCTGGCAAAGGACAGCCAGGCCATGAAGGAGGCTAACAGGGAGCTGGGGCTTACAGGGCTTGAGAATCCGCTCCTGCGAATTGTAACACTGGCCCTTCCTGTCATTCCCAAGGTAAAAATGTCCGATCTGGGAATGGTGGACGTGCTGAAAAAGGAACTGATCCCCCTGTTTGCGTGATCAGTCTGCATGTACGATACAAATTCTGGTTATTGGAGGAATGAAAGATTATGAAACAGAAAAAATCCGGAAACGGAGAATTTAAGAAGGAGATCGGCCTGTTCGGCGGTATGAGCGTCATCTGCGGCATTATGATCGGCTCCGGTATTTTCTACCTGGGATCCTATGTGCTCCAGCGCTCTAACTACAGTCTGGGACTGGCCCTGATCTGCTGGCTGCTGGGCGGCCTTGTGTCCCTGCTGGGCGGCCTGTGCTTTGCGGAGCTGGGAGCCTCTGACCCGAAGGCGGGAGGGCAGCTTGTATATCTGAGCAAGGCCTACCACCCGGTACTTGGATTTATGTACGGGTTTACCCAGTGGATCCTGGCCAGCTCCGGCTCCATCGCAGCCATCGCGGTGGCCATCCCGACAGCTCTCGTGGACTTTATCCCCGGGCTTACCCAGCTTCACATTAAGCTGATCGCCATCGCGTTGATCGTGCTTTTGACGCTCTTCAACCTGAGAGGGGTAAAGGGGGCGTCCAACCTGCAGACATTTTTCATGGTGGCCAAGCTGCTCCCCATTTTTATCATCATGATTGGAGCTCTTGTGCTGGGCAACCAGACGCCGGACTTAAATCCGGTGCCGGCCTCGGCCCCGGACGGATCACCGCTGACAGCGGGCTCTGTCTTCGGCATGATCGCCTTTGCCACAGTGGCCTCTCTCTGGGCTTATGAGGGCTGGACCAACCTGAACGCAGTGGCGGAGGAGATCAAGAACGTCAAGAGAAACCTGCCTCTTGCCATTATCCTGGGAATCGGCGGCGTTGCCATTTTCTATGCCCTGTTCAACTACTCGCTGCTGCGGGTGATCCCCCTGGACGAGGCGAAGAGCATGATCGAGAGCGGCAGCCTGTATCTGGGAACCACAGTGGCGGAGAGACTCTTTGGTGTTGCCGGAAAGATCATCGTTCTTATCGGTATGCTGCTGGCCATGTTCAACTGCTTAAACGGCATGGTCCTGGCTTTCTCACGTATTTACTATGCCATGTCCGCTGAGAAGATCTTCTTCAAAAAGCTGGGCACACTGAACAAAAACGGCGTTCCGGCAGCCAGCCTGATCTCTCAGATGATCATTTCCATCATCCTTGTATGCCTGCGGAATCTGGATCAGCTCACCTCACTTGTGGTATTCTGCGGCATGCTGTTCAACTGTCTGGCGGTGACAGCGGTGTTTGTCTACAGGAGAAAATATCCGGATCTGGAGCGGCCCTACAAGGTATGGCTCTATCCGGTATCTGTTGTCATCACAGTCATCCTCTTTGTGGGGCTGATGGTGAACAACCTGATGGAGGATCCGGTGACTGCCCTGACCGGACTGATCGTCCCGGTAGTTGGCATCTTTTTCTATCTTTACTTTAGAAAGAAATATGGCGAGGAGGAGAAGGAACATGCGTAGGCCGGTGATCGGAATATCGGGAAATTTAACTCCCATCGAAAATGACGGAGTCTTTACAGGGAACCTGCGGCAGTACATACACACGGACTACACCTCCAGCGTGGAGCGGGCAGGGGGGATCCCCCTGCTCCTGCCGGTCAGCGATGATCCGGAGGTGATTCGTTCTCATGCCCGGCTCTGCGACGGGATCGTCCTGTCAGGAGGGGCGGATGTGGATCCCATTCTCTACGGAGAGGAGGGCATCCAGGGCCAGGGATACTCCATGCGGGAGATCGATGTCTACGATATGGAGCTCTTTAAAGCCGCTCTGGAGGAGAAAAAGCCTGTACTTGGCATCTGTAAGGGCCTGCAGATCATCAATATCTGCTTTGGCGGGACGCTTTACCAGGACATCCCCTCTCAGAGGGAGCACTGCATCAAGCATACCCAGAATACGGAGCGCTACCAGGGTACCCACAGGATCCGGATCAAGGAGGACAGTGTCCTTGCCGGGCTCCTTCCGGACGGGACGTTTGTCAACTCCTGGCACCACCAGGCTGTCAAGGATGTGTCCCCCAGGCTGACAGTGACGGCCACGGCATCTGACGGCATCGTGGAGGCTGCGGAGTACATGGAGGAGGGCCAGTTTGTCATGGGCGTGCAGTGGCACCCGGAGATGATGGCATCCTGCGGAAACAAGGAGCAGCTTGGTATTTTTAGGAAGCTGATCGAACAATGTGTCTCTTTGGAAGGGAAGCGGTAAAGAATGACAGAGATATTTACGAACGCGGCTGTGACAACCATGGATGAGGACAGGCCGAAGGCCGAGGCATTTGCTGTCCGGGACGGGGTGTTCACCTTTGTGGGTAGCCGGGAGGAAGCGCAGGAATACGCCCGGCGGCTGGAGTCGGAGGGGGAGAGTGTGACGTTCACAGATCTTTCCGGGAGGAGCGTGCTCCCTGCCTTCCAGGACTCCCACATGCACTTTGTGGGATTTTCCAAGCATTTCATCAATGTGGACTTAAACGGCTGTGACAGCATAGAGATGATACAGCAGTGCCTCCGCGACAGCATCGGCCAGCGGGGATCCTGCGGACCGGATGCCAGGACGGATGAAAACGCCTGGCTGGAGGCCACAGGCTGGAACCAGGACTATTTCACCAAAGGGGAGAAGCGGTTCCCTACGGCGAAGGATCTGGATGCGGCAGTGGGAGACCGGCCGGTCATCGCTCTGCGGGTGTGTGAGCATGTGGGCGTCTTAAGCTCTGCCGGCATGCGGCTCCTGGGGCTGACAAAGGAGAAGGTGCAGGAGCTGGGGGAATTCGCCCTCACAGACGAGGCGGGAGAGCCTCTGGGTATCTTCCGGGAAAAGGTGCTGGACCGTATCAGAAGCCAGGTTCACATCCTGAACCGGGAGATCCTGGAGGATATTATCCTGAAGGGGCAGGAGGAGGCCCTGTCCTACGGGCTTGCCACCATACACACGGACGACATCGGTTTTATGCCTGATGAGGATTATCACCTGCTCTTCTCGGTCTACCGGGATCTGCTGGAGAGGGGAGAGCTGAAGATCCGCATCTGCCAGCAGAGCCTGCGCCAGAGACCGGAGCTGATACGAAAGTACTACGAGGATGGCTTCCGGTACGGCGGGGGGGACCATCATCTGCGGGTGACAGGAATCAAGCTGCTGGGCGACGGCTCCCTGGGAGCAAGGACAGCGGGGCTGCGCCGTCCCTACGCAGACGATCCCTCCACCTGCGGCCTTACTATCTTCACGGAGGAACAGCTGGATGAGCTGGTGAAGACAGCCCACGACCTGGGCTATCCCGTGCTGGTTCATGCCATTGGGGATCGAACCATCGAGATGGTGCTGGACGCTCTGGAGAGGGATAAGAAAAACAGAAAGCCGGAAGAGTCATTCCGGGATGGGGTCGTCCATGTGCAGATCACGGACGGGGAGCTTCTGGATCGTTTCAGGAAGCAGGACGTCATGGCTCTTGTGCAGCCCATCTTCATTGATTACGACATGCACATCGTGAGGCAGAGGACCGGGGACATGGCAGACACCTCCTACGCCTGGAAGACGCTGGCGGACAAGGGAGTCCACGTATCCTTTGGCACGGACTGCCCGGTGGAGTCCTGTGAGCCTCTGCCCAACATTTACACGGCTGTGACCCGCCGGGGTCTGACAGGGGAGGAGCGGCCCGCCTACCGGCCCGAGGAGCGAATGTCCGTCTATGAGGCGGTGCGGTCCTACACCGTGGAGGGCGCTTACGCCTCTGGAGAGGAAGACCTCAAGGGAAGGATCCGGGAAGGGATGCTGGCGGACTTCATCATTCCGGACCGGGATCTCTTTTCCCTCGCGGATCCGGAGGAGCTGCGGGAGAGCAAGATACTGGCCACCTATATTGACGGCGAGAAGGTGTACGAGCGGGCCTGAAAAAATATTGAAAAACAACCCGCTTATAGTAAAATGGACGAAAGAAAAAATACAACAGATAATTTATAACAATGCGCCCTGCGGATATCCGCGGGGCGCATTTTCAAGTGAGATAGTATGGTTTTCCGGCCTTTACAGGCAGCCAGGGGAAAAGGTTGACAAAAGCCATAATACGATGTAAACTTAGGATACCTTCTAGCTTGAAGGGACATTTCTTGAACCGCATCATTCAAAAAGCGGTTCCCATTCATATCTGACGTATCGGGCATATCTGCCGGATTACCCGGAAATGATGAAAAATTTATGTAAAAGTTGCACGGAGGGAAGAAACTGTATTATACTGACAAGGAGGAGAGGGTCAGCCTCATCTGTGAGACGGCCCGCCGGTTTGCCCCGGACTATGACGTAGACCAGATCTATGCCGCCCTTGCGGGGAGCGCGGAGAAAGGGGACAGGGAAGAGACAAAATCAAAATAAAAACCCGGACATACACCTGAAGCTATATTTTGCCCATACAGATGAGAGTCTGTACGGGCTTTTTGTGTTTGTTTTGCAATCTTTTTGCATTTTGTCTGTTAAATACAGGAGAATGATGTATAATAAAAGAAAATATTCTGAAAAAAATAGGAGGGAGGCGCGTTATGTTAGAAAAGCTGGATCTCACGAAGAAGATGGGAAAAGAAGAGTACAAAGAGAAGATGGAGCATTTGGAGAAGAGCCTTGGCAAGCTGCAGCGCAGGTGCAAGGAGCTGAATATCCCTGTTATGATCGCCTTTGAGGGATTTGGAGCTGCCGGTAAGGGGCTGCAGATCGGAAAGCTGATACAGGCCCTGGACCCGCGGGGCTTCCGTGTGTATGCGGTGAAGAGTGAGACAGAGGAGGAGAAGCTCCATCCCTTCCTCTGGCGATTCTGGACAAAGCTGCCGGAAAAGGGACGCATCGCCATCTATGACACGAGCTGGTACACGAGGGTTCTCAAGGATCGGTTTGACAAAAAGGTGAAAAAGCCGGAACTGGCGGACGCCTATGAGTCTATCCTGTCCTTTGAGGATCAGCTGACAGAGGACGGCATGGTGATCATAAAGCTTTTCCTGGCCATTGATAAAAAGGAGCAGAAGAAGAGATTTGACAGGCTTCTTGCCTCCAGGGACACCGCCTGGCGGGTGACAAAAGGGGATTTGAGGAGAAACGAGAAATTTGACAAATACCAGGAGATGAACGAGGAGATGCTGGCCCGCACGGACACGGAGAAGGCGCCCTGGCATATTGTGGAGGCAGTGGACCGGCGATTTGCCACTGTGAAAATCTATTCCATCGTGGAGGAGATGCTCGCCAGGCAGATCGAAAAGGTGGAGGGCTCGCTGGCGGACGACAGGGCCGGCAGGGACGAAGGGCCCGGCACGGACGCAGCGGAGACGAAGGAGCTGATGGAGTCGATCCTGGGCAAGGTGGATCTCAGTCTGTCCTGCGGACGGGAGGAGTATGAGAGGGAGCTGAAGGTACTGCAGAACCGTATCCGGGAACTCCACGGGGAGCTGTACAGACGGAGAATTCCGGTTGTCCTGGGCTTCGAGGGCTGGGACGCGGGCGGAAAGGGAGGCGCTATCAAGCGACTCACAGCCAAGATGGATCCGCGGGGTTACGTGGTGCACCCCACCGCGTCTCCCAACGCGGTGGAGAGGCAGTACCACTACCTCTGGCGGTTCTGGAAGGATATGCCGAAGGCCGGTCACATCACTATCTTTGACAGGACCTGGTACGGCCGCGTCATGGTGGAGAGGATCGAGGGCTTCTGCACGAAGAGTGAGTGGCGCAGAGCCTACCGGGAGATCAATGACATGGAGAGGACCCTGACAAGGGAGGGCGTGATTGTGCTGAAATTCTGGATGCAGATCGACAAGGACGAGCAGGAACGGCGCTTCAGGGAGAGGCAGGAAAACCCGGAGAAGCAGTGGAAGATCACGGAGGAGGACTGGCGGAACCGGGAGAAGTGGGATCAGTATGAGGTGGCTGTCAACGAGATGCTGATCCGCACCTCCACGGCCAACGCACCATGGATCGTGGTGGAGGGCAACGACAAATACTACGCCAGACTGAAGGTCCTGCGCACGGTGGTGGAGGCCATTGAGGAGAGGATCAAGACGGGAGGGAAGAGAGCATGAACATCCGGGAGGAGATGGAGGCCAGGGAGGAAGCCAATTTAAGTCCCTACGCCACCCTGAGCAGCAGATCCAGAGGGAGAAAGAGACCGGAGCCCCAGTGCGACATCCGGCCTGTATTCCAGAGAGACAGGGATCGGATCCTCCACTGCAAGTCCTTTCGAAGACTGAAACAGAAGACCCAGGTGTTTCTTCTGCCCAAGGGTGATCACTACCGTACCAGGCTGACCCACACCCTGGAGGTGTCCCAGAACGCCAGGACCATTGCCAAGGCCCTCCGTCTCAACGAGGATCTGGTGGAGGCCATTGCCCTGGGCCACGACCTGGGGCACACCCCCTTCGGCCACGCCGGTGAGAGGGCTCTTGACCAGGTGTGCCCGGAAGGGTTCCGGCACAATGAGCAGAGCGTCCGGGTGGTGGAGATCCTGGAGAAGCAGGGCAGAGGGCTCAATCTCACCTGGGAGGTGGTGGACGGTATCCGGAACCACAAGTCCAGCGGCAGGCCCCACACGCTGGAGGGGCAGATTGTCCGTCTCTCAGACAAGATCGCCTACATCAACCATGATATCGACGATGCCATCCGGGGCGGTATCCTGACGGAAGAGGATCTGCCCCCGGAATTCACGGACGTGCTGGGGCACACTACCCGGATGCGGCTGAACACCATGATCCACGATGTGGTGACCCACAGTATGGACCGGCCGGAGATCATCATGTCGGAACACATCCGGACAGCCACCATGGGACTGCGCAGGTTCCTCTTTGAGAATGTGTACCAGAACCCGGTGGCAAAGGGGGAGGAGACAAAGGCCATCGGCATGATCCAGAGCCTGTATGGCTGGTATCTGGATCATATGGAGTTTATCCCCCGTCAGTATCTGGATATGATCGATGAGGGCAGGGACACGAAGGAGAGGGTGGTGTGCGATTACATAGCAGGCATGACAGACTCCTACGCGGTGAAAAAGTTTCAGGAATTTTTTATCCCGGAATCATGGAAAAATTAAAGGAAATGAAGAAGTTTTGTCGAATATTATAAATGTAGGCAATTTTAAAGCCATAAAAAAAGCAGAGAAGAGGATGACGACAGCTGATGTATTATCCGGACGAAGTGATCGAGGAAGTCAGATCGAGAAATGACATTGTGGATGTGATATCAAGCTACATAAAATTACAGAAGAAGGGCAGCTCCTATTTTGGTCTCTGCCCTTTCCATAACGAAAAATCTCCTTCTTTTTCAGTGAGCCGCGATAAGCAGATGTACTATTGCTTCGGCTGCGGGGCGGGAGGCAACGTGTTTACCTTCCTGATGGAGTACGAGAACTATTCTTTTGTGGAGGCACTGAAGTTCCTCGCGGAGCGGGCAGGGGTCCAGCTTCCGGAGGAGGAGTACTCCAAGGCGGCAAAGCAGAAGGCGGACCTGCGGGCCAGGATCCTGGAGATCAATAAGCTGGCGGCCAAATATTTTTACGCCCAGCTCAAGGCCCCTCAGGGAAAGACGGCCTACGACTATCTGAAAAACAGAGAGCTCAGCGATGAGACGATCCTGGCTTTCGGCCTGGGCTATGCCAACAAGTACAGCGATGACCTGTACCGGTACCTGAAGACAAAGGGATACAGTGACGAAATCCTGTCCCAGGCGGGGCTCATCTCCATCGACGAGAAGCATGGCCCCTATGATAAATTCTGGAACAGGGTCATGTTTCCCATCATGGATGCCAACAGCCGTGTTATCGGCTTTGGGGGCCGGGTGATGGGCGACGCCAAGCCCAAGTATCTGAATTCTCCGGAGACAGTTGTCTTTGACAAGAGCCGCAATCTGTACGGCCTGCACAGGGCCCGGACTTCAAGGAAGCCCTATTTTCTCCTGTGCGAGGGGTATATGGATGTGATCTCCCTGCATCAGGCGGGATTTACCAACGCGGTGGCCTCCCTGGGGACGGCCCTGACGTCGGGGCACGCCTCCCTTATCAAGCGGTATGTGAAGGAGGTCTACCTCACCTACGACAGCGATGAGGCGGGGACGAAGGCAGCCCTGCGGGCCGCGCCGATCCTGCGGGCCGCGGGCATCACCGCCAGGGTGATCCGGATGGATCCCTACAAGGACCCGGATGAATTTATCAAGAACCTGGGTGCGGAGGCCTTTGAGGAGAGGATCCGGGGCGCCAGGAACAGCTTTATGTTTGACCTGGAAATGCTGGAGAAGGACTACGACATGGCAAGCCCGGAGGGAAAGACTGAGTTCCTGAAGGAGGCGGCCCGGCGGCTGAACACCTTTGACGAGGAGATCGAGAGGGGAAACTACATAGACGCTGTGGCGAAGGCCTACTCGGTCAGCAGCCAGGATCTGCGCAAACTGGTGACCCGCATGGCGGTGGAGGGAGGACTGGCAAAGCCAGCCGCCCGCCCCAGGACAAGCGGCGACCGGGAAAAGGAGAAGGAGGACCGACACCTGAAATCCCAGAAGATCCTCCTCACCTGGATGCTGGAAGGGGAGGACATCTTCCGCCAGATCAAAAAATATATCTCCCCTGCCGACTTTACAGAGGATCTGCTGCGCACTGTGGCGGAGAAGCTGTACGAACAGTATGAGGTGGGGGATGTCAATCCGGCCCGGATCATCAACTTCTTTACAGACGAGGAGGAACACCGGCGGGTGGCGGAGCTCTTCAACACGAGGATCCGCGAGCTTCCCACTGTCAAGGAGCAGGAGAAGGCGCTCCGGGAGACGATCCTCCGTGTGAAGGAGAACAGCATAGAGGAGGCGGCCCGGCGGCTGGCCCCCACAGACATTGCCGGACTCCAGAGGCTGATGGAGGAAAAGCGGGCGCTGCAGGCCCCGGACAAACTGCATATTTCTATTAATTAGGGATAAAATATAAACAAGCAATGAGAGGATGGACACTGCATGGACGAGAACATGGTAAAATTTACGGAGAAGCTGAATGACCTGAAGGCCCTTGCCAGAAAGAAGAAAAATGTGCTGGAGATCACAGAGATCAACGATTTCTTTGCTGACATGGAGCTGAACTCCGACCAGATGGACAAGGTCTTTGAATATCTGGAGGCGAACAACATCGATGTGCTCCGGATGGATGATGACGACGAGGGCCCGGACGACGCGGATCTCATGCTGACAGACGAGGACGAGGTGGACATGGAGAAGATCGACCTGTCTGTCCCCGACGGCGTCAGCATCGAGGATCCGGTGCGCATGTACCTGAAGGAGATTGGAAAGGTGCCCCTTCTGTCCGCTGAGGAGGAAGTGGAGCTGGCCAAGAGGATGGCGGAGGGCGACGAGGACGCCAAGAAACGTCTGGCAGAGGCCAACCTGCGTCTTGTTGTGAGCATTGCCAAGCGCTATGTGGGCAGAGGCATGCTCTTCCTGGATCTGATCCAGGAGGGAAACCTAGGCCTTATCAAGGCGGTGGAGAAATTTGATTACGAGAAGGGATTTAAGTTTAGTACCTACGCCACATGGTGGATCCGGCAGGCCATCACCCGGGCTATCGCAGACCAGGCCAGGACTATCCGTATCCCCGTGCATATGGTGGAGACCATCAACAAGCTGATCCGCGTCTCCAGACAGCTTCTCCAGGAGCTGGGACGTGAGCCCACCCCGGAGGAGATTGCGGAGGAGCTGGACATGCCTGTGGACAGAGTCCGTGAGATCCTGAAGATCTCCCAGGAGCCGGTGTCCCTGGAGACTCCCATCGGTGAGGAGGAGGACAGCCACCTGGGCGACTTCATCCAGGACGACAATGTGCCGGTTCCCGCGGAGGCGGCTGCGGCTACCCTCCTCAAGGAGCAGCTGGACGAAGTGCTGGACACCCTGACAGACAGGGAGCAGAAGGTGCTCCGCCTGCGCTTTGGCATGAACGACGGCCGTGCCCGCACTCTGGAAGAAGTGGGCAAGGAGTTCGACGTAACAAGAGAGCGTATCCGCCAGATCGAGGCGAAGGCGCTCCGGAAGCTCCGGCATCCCAGCCGCAGCAGAAAACTGAGAGATTATCTGGATTAAGAAAGAGGCGCCTATGGAACTATCAAAGAGACTATCTGCCGTGGCAGGTCTTGTGACAGAGGGCGCCTCTGTCGCGGATATTGGCACGGATCACGGATATATTCCTATCTGGCTGGCCAAAAGAGATCCCTCTGTAAGGCTGATCGCCATGGATGTCAATGAGGGGCCCCTTGAGAGGGCCAGGAAGCATATCCTGGCGGAGGGGCTGTCAGACAGGATCGAGCTGCGGCTGTCGGACGGATTTTCCGCATTAAAGCCCGGAGAGGTGCATACAATCATCGCAGCGGGCATGGGCGGAGGACTGGTGATACATATTCTGGAGGCAAGCCCTTCCGTTACCGCTTCTGTGAAGGAATTTATCCTCCAGCCCCAGTCCGGGATCGAGCGGGTTCGGGCCTATCTGGAGAGCCATGACTATACAGTCATCCGGGAGGAGATGGTGGAGGAGGACGGGAAGTACTATCCCATGATGAAGGCGGTTCACGCAGAGGAAGGACGGCCGGAGACACGGCCCTGGTCCAGGGTGGAGCTTCTCTACGGCAGAGATCTCCTTGCCCGCCGGCACCCGGTACTGCGGGATTATCTTCTGCGGGAGCGCCGTATCCGGGAGGAGATCCTCCTACGCCTGGAGAAGGCGGGGACGCCGGGAGCCCTTCTGCGGGAAAAAGAAGTAGACAGAGAGCTGGAGGAGATCCGGGAGGCGCTGGACGTGTATGAAGGAAAGGAGCAGTGAGACAATGCTTTGCAAAGATGTGATGGATGTGATCGAGGAGGCCTACCCGGCCGACTATGCCATGGACTGGGACAATGTGGGACTCCTTGTGGGGAGAGATGACAAGGAAGTGAAGCGCATTTATGTGGCTCTGGATGCGGATGACGCGGCCATCGAGGATGCGGTGCAGTGGGGGGCCGACATGCTTGTGACCCATCACCCCATGATCTTCTCCGGCCTGAAGAGAATCAACAATCTGGACTTTATCGGGGCCCGCATCCTGAAGCTGGTGCGGAACGACATTTCCTACTACGCCATGCACACCAACTACGATGTGCTGGGGATGGCTGAGCTGTCGGGAAAGAAGATGGAGCTGAAGAATCCGGAGGTGCTGGAGGTGACAAGAGAGGGGGAGCAGCCGGAGGGGATCGGCAGAGTGGCGGATCTGGCCAGCCCGGTGCCGCTCAGTGAGGTGTGCTGGTCTGTGAAGGACCGATTCCACCTGGGGGCTGTGAAGGTGTTCGGGGATATGGAACAGATGGTATCCAGGATCGCTATCTCCCCGGGATCCGGGAAAAGCATGGTGAAGGCGGCGCTTGACAAGCGGGCGGATGTGCTCATCACAGGGGATATCGACCACCACACAGGTATTGACGCGGTGGCCCAGGGCCTGGCCATCATTGATGCCGGGCATTACGGGATCGAGCACATTTTTATAGAGGATGTAAAAGCGTATCTGGAAGAGAGGCTGAAGGGCGTGGAGGTGAAGGCCGCGCCGGTGCGCCATCCCTTCCAGATCGTGTGACGGCAGGGCGCTGACGTAAAACGGAGCATACAGGAGGTTTGTCATGGAGCGGAAGATGTATCGGATCGAGGCGGATGGAGAGACAAGGGAGTATCCGGAGGGCACGCCCTACAGGGTGATCGCCGGGGATTTCCAGAAGAACCATGAGAATGATATCGTGCTGGTCTTTGTGGACGGGAAGCTGCAGGAGCTCCACAAGACACTGCAGGGGGACTGCAGTCTTGTCTTTGAGACTACAGGGGACGAGATCGGACACAGCACCTACAAGAGGAGCATGTGTCTCATGCTGGTCAAGGCCATCTACGACGCCGCCCACCACGAGGGGATACGGAAGGTGAGGATCCACTACTCTATGGGGGATGGATATTACTGTACCATGGATGCGGATTTCCCCCTGACCCGGTCCTTCCTGGACCAGGTAGAGGGGAGGATGCGCTCCATGGTGGAGGAGGACATGCCGGTGCGCAAAAGGACCATACATACGGATGAGGCTGTGGCCCTGTTCCGCAGACATGGCATGCACGACAAGGAGCGCCTTTTTGAGTACCGCCGCGTCTCCAAGGTCAACATCTACAGCATGAATGAGTTTGAGGACTATTATTACGGCTATATGGTGCCGTCGGCCGGCTATCTGCGATATTTTGCCCTCTATCTCTACGATGAGGGCTTTGTCATCCAGATGCCCTCCAGAAGGGAGCCTCGCAGCCTGGCTCCCTTTGCCCCCAAGAGCAAGCTCTTTCAGGTCATGAAGGAGTCCACAAAATGGGGGGATATGCAGGGGATCGAGACCGTGGGCTCTCTCAACGACCGGATCACAAAGGGCGGCGATATGCGGGATATGGTGCTGGTGCAGGAGGCTCTCCAGGAGAAGAAGATCGCTCAGATCGCGGAGAAGATCGCCGGCCGGAGGGAGGCCAAATTTGTCCTCATCGCCGGCCCCTCCTCATCGGGGAAGACTACCTTTTCCCACCGCCTGTCCATTCAGCTGCGGGCCGCCGGCATGGTACCCCATCCCATCTCTGTGGACAACTATTTTGTGGAGAGGGAGGAGAACCCAAGGGATGAAAACGGGGATTTTGACTTTGAGTGCCTGGAGGCGGTGGACACAGACCTCTTCAACGACCAGATGAGGCGCCTCCTGGATGGGGAGGAGGTTGTCCTGCCCACCTTCAATTTCAAGACCGGGCACAAGGAATTCGGGGGAAAGCCGAAAAAGCTGGGAGCTGAGGATGTGCTTGTGATCGAGGGGATTCACTGCCTGAATCCCAAGCTGACCCTCTCCCTGCCCGACGAGAATAAATTCCGGATCTACATCAGCGCTCTGACCCAGCTCAACATAGATGAGCACAACCGGATCCCCACCACGGACGGCCGCCTGATCCGCCGGCTTGTCAGGGATGCCAGGACCAGAGGCTCCTCGGCCAGGAGAACCATAGCTATGTGGCCCTCTGTGAGAAGAGGGGAGGAGAAGAACATTTTCCCCTACCAGGAGGAGGCGGACGTCATGTTCAACTCGGCTCTGATCTATGAGCTGGCTGTGCTGAAGCAGTATGTGGAGCCCCTGCTCTTCGGAATTGAGAGGGACTGCCGGGAATATCTGGAGGCGAAGAGACTGCTGAAATTCCTGGACTATTTTGTGGGAATTGAAAGCACCCTCGTGCCGGCCAACTCCCTGCTGCGGGAGTTTATCGGCGGAGGATGCTTCCGGGTGTAGTCAGGGCCGCTTCTAGCGGCCGCTGTAGAAAGCTTTTATGTCAGAGAGACGGGAGCTCATGCGGATCATGAGGAGGTCAGCCACAGTGAGGGCGGCCATGGCCTCCACCACCACAACAGCCCGGGGGACGATGACCGGGTCGTGTCGGCCCTGGATAGAGATCTTCAGATTGTTTCCTTCCCTGTCCACGGTGTCCTGCTCCCGGGAGATGGAGGGTGTGGGCTTGACGGCGGCCCGCAGGATGACGGCGCTGCCGTCGCTGATGCCGCCCAGAGTGCCCCCTGCGTGGTTTGTACGCTTGTGTACGCCGCTTTCGTCCGCGTAGAAGGGATCGTTGTTCCTGCTCCCAAAGGAGCGGGCCGCTCCAAAGCCGTCGCCTATTTCCACGCCCTTGACAGCGCCGATGGACATGACGGCTCCAGCCAGGGCGGCGTCCAGCTTGTGGAAGACAGGCTCGCCGATGCCCGCGGGCAGGCCGTCGATCCTGCACTCTACAACGCCGCCGGCGGAGTCCTGCCTTCTGATACAGTCCTCCAGAAAAGCGGCGGCCTCCTCAGCGTGGGATCGGGAGGGCATATAAAGAGGATTTTCTGTGATCTGACTGAAATCATATGCGCCATCGGGGATGCTGATATCTCCGATGGCTTTTGTGTAGGCCGTAAAATGGATGCCAAGCTCGGCCAGCAGCTTTGCCGCCACGGCGCCAGCGGCTACCCGCCCGGCTGTCTCCCGGCCGGAGGAGCGGCCGCCTCCCCGGTAGTCCCGGATGCCGTATTTGCGGTCAAAGGTGTAATCTGCGTGGCCGGGCCTGCAGCAATCTTTGATAGAGCTGTAATCCCGGGATCTCTGATCTTCATTTTTAATCAGGATGGAAATGGGGGTGCCGGTGGTCTTTCCATCAAATACGCCGGAGAGGATCTGTGCCCGGTCCCCCTCTCTCCTTGCTGTGGTAAATTTTCCCTGTCCCGGCTTCCTGCGGTCCAGGTAGCGCTGTATGTCCTCCTCGCAGAGTGGAAGCCCTGCCGGGCATCCGTCCACGACGGCGCCCAGGGCCGGACCGTGGGACTCGCCCCAGGTGGTGACGGTGAAAAGTGTTCCAAGTGTAGAACCTGCCATGATGCATCGCTCCTTTATTTTGTAAATTGTTTGTTAAATCCTGTTAAGATATATTAAGATTTATTATAAACAAGAGGCGGATTGTTGACAAGAGAAAGCCGGGACACTATAATTACTACGTATTGTGTAAAAGTGTAGCTATAAGTATAAATATAGAGACAGGGAGCAGATTTGTATGAGCAAGAAAGAAAACAGCCGGGAGGATATTGAGCGCTCCTCAGAAGAAATTCTCGAAGAGACGATGAAAGAGATCTACGATGGCCTGCAGGACTCCGCTGCGGAGGACGTCCAGGCGGGAGAGGAGTCGGAGGAGCCGGATACAGACTCTCTCCAGGAGCTGGAGGAGGAGCTCAGCGAGGGGGAGGAGGATCCCTTTGACGGCGATGACGGCGTGATCCGCCTGGATGACAATGAGGAGTTTTATGACAGAGAAGATGACGAAGACGACGCGTTTATGAGCGATGAGGATGAACTGGAGCCCGAGGAAAAGACAGGCGGAAAGAAAAGAGGAAAAAAGAAGGTGTTGATCGTCCTTCTGGGCATCCTGGGTGTGCTGGTGCTTGCCTATCTGGGCGTGGCTCTGTTCTTTACCAGGCACTTCTTTTTCTACACAAGGATCAACGGCACAGAGTTTTCCGCTCAGGCTGCCGGGGCAGTGGAGAGCTATATGGAGGAGCAGGTCAAGGACTATGAGCTCACACTGAAGGAGATCGACGGTGGATCAGAGAGCATCGATGGGGACGACATAGACCTTACCTATGTAGAGGGAGACGAGGTCACTACCCTTTTGAAAAAGCAAAATCCCCTTCTGTGGATCACGGCTCTCTGGAACCATCCGGAGATTACGGCTTCTGTGGGAGTGGAATACGATAAAGACAAGCTAAATGAAGTGATCGCGGGTCTGAAGTGCATGCAGCCCGAGGAGCAGACAGCTCCCCAGTCGGCCCGTCCTGTATTCCAGGATACAGAGTTTGTGATCCAGGACGAGGTGATCGGCTCACAGATCGACACAGAGAAGTTTACAGAGGCGGTCAATACAGCTATAAGCGGATTTCAGTCCACTCTGGATATGGAGGCGGAGGACTGCTATGTGATGCCCGCCTTCACCGCTGACTCTCCGGAGGTGGCGGCTGCCAGGGACGCCATGAACAGCTATCTGGGAGCAAATATCACCTATGATTTTAATCCATACACAGAGGTGGTGGATTCATCCGTCATCTCCCAGTGGGTGACTGTGGACGACAGTATGAATGTGACCTTTAACCAGGACGCGGTGCGCAGCTACATCCAGGAGTTGGCGAACAAATACGACACCTACGGGAAGACAAGGACAATAGTCACAAGTCTGGGAAATACAGTGGAGGTGTCCGGCGGGACATACGGCTGGCAGATTGACCAGGAGGCAGAGTACAATGCCCTTACGGCCAATATCCAGAACGCGGAGACTGTGACGCGAGAGCCCCAGTACGCAAGGCGGGCCGCCTCCCACGAGGGAAATGATTACGGAAGCAGCTACGTGGAGATCGATCTGACCAACCAGCACGTGTGGGTTTATGTGAATGGACAGTGCGTGGTGGAGACGGACTGTGTTACAGGCAACCCGGCTGAGGGCAACGGCACACCCCAGGGAGTCTACTCTATCGCCTACAAGCAGATGAACACAACTCTGAGAGGGCCGAAGAAGGCGGACGGGACATATGAGTGGGAGTCACCTGTCACATACTGGATGCCATTTAACGGCGGAATCGGACTCCATGACGCTAACTGGCGTTCCTCCTTTGGAGGGAGCATTTACCAGGGCGGTGGAACCCACGGATGTGTGAACCTTCCCCCGTCAGTGGCCGGAACGGTATATGACAACATCCAGGCCGGAACCCCGGTTGTATGCCACTATTAAGGATAGATAAGGAATTTTCGGAATGTATGAGCTTTTAAAAAGAGACGGGGCGGCCCGGAGAGGCCGGCTCCACACAGTACATGGGGTCATAGAGACCCCTGTATTTATGAATGTAGGAACGGCGGCAGCGATCAAGGGAGCCGTGTCCACAGAGGATCTGGAGCGGATTGGCACACAGGTGGAGCTGTCCAACACCTATCACCTGCATGTGAGACCGGGAGACCAGATCATCAGGAAGCTGGGCGGACTGCACAAATTCATGTCCTGGGAGAAGCCCATTCTCACAGACTCGGGCGGCTTCCAGGTGTTTTCCCTGGCGGGCCTGCGCAGGATAAAGGAGGAGGGAGTGTATTTCAACTCTCACATAGATGGGAAAAAGATTTTCATGGGGCCTGAGGAGAGCATGCAGATCCAGTCCAATCTTGCTTCCACCATTGCCATGGCCTTTGATGAGTGTCCCTCCAGCGTGGCGGACAGGGAGTACATGGAGAGATCCGTGGCCCGTACCACCAGATGGCTGGAGCGCTGTAAGAGGGAAATGGACAGGCTGAACAGTCTGACCGACACCATCAACCGTCACCAAATGCTCTTTGGCATCAATCAGGGGGGCGTTTACGAGGATATCCGCATCAGCCACGCAAAGGAGATTGCTGACATGGATCTGGACGGCTACGCTGTGGGCGGCCTCGCCGTGGGCGAATCCCACGAGGAGATGTACCGCATACTGGACGCGGTTGTGCCCCATCTTCCCCAGGAAAAGCCCATCTATCTTATGGGTGTGGGAACGCCTGCCAACATTCTGGAGGCGGTAGACCGGGGCGTGGACTTTTTCGACTGTGTTTACCCCAGCAGGAACGGGCGCCACGGACACGTATACACAAAGCAGGGAAAGAGAAATCTCTTCAATGCGAAATATGAGCTGGATGAGCGCCCCATCGAGGAGGGGTGCCAGTGTCCGGCGTGCCGTAGGTATTCCCGGGCCTATATCCGCCACCTCCTGAAGGCAAAGGAGATGCTCGGGATGAGGCTCTGTGTGCTCCACAACCTGTACTTTTACAATCATCTGATGGAGGAGATCCGCCAGGCCATCGAGGAGGGCCGCTTTAAGGAGTACAAAAAGAAGACATTAGAGGGCCTGCAGGGCGGAAAATCGTGATAAAAAAGCAATATACCGGAAAAAAACTCTTGATGAAACCCCGGATATTGTGTATGATAACAATAGTGTCAAAAAGTGAGTAATTTAGGAGGAAATGTTTATGTATACTTTGGCAGCAGGCAGCTTTTTGAACAGTCCTATCGGACTGATCCTTTTATATGCTGTGATTATCGGCGCTTTCTGGTTCATTTTGATGCGTCCTCAGAAGAAGGAGCAGAAGAGAGTGGCAGCCATGATCGCCGACATGGAGGTGGGCGATACAGTGCTCACGACAAGCGGTTTCTACGGAGTGATCATCGACATCACAGACGATGACGTGATCGTGGAGTTTGGAAGCAACAAGAACTGCCGTATTCCCATGCAGAAGGCAGCTATTGCGCAGGTAGAGAAGGCGGATGCGGAGTAAGAGAATCATATGATTTCAGGAGAGCTGGTTTCTGTGACCGGCTCTTTTTTATTCGCGGAAAAATGTAAAAAAAGGTTAAAACTTGCAGAAAAGGGAAATTTGTGTTACGGTTAGTCTGTATCAGTTTATATAAATAATTAATCAAGGGGAAGGAGGAAATCAAACTAATGAAAAAAAGCAAATTGCTGATACTATTGCTTTTCATGTGCATGGTGCTCACGGGGCTTCCAGCCATGGAGAGCAAGGCAGAAGAGGATACACAGGGAGGGGAAACGTATCCGGAATTGCAGGATGAGAATCCATATCGTACAGAAACGGTCACGGCTATGGATGAAAATGGAAATATCACTGAGGTGGGTGACTCTGACGGCAGCATGACAGATGGAGATGAGACATCTTCAGCCAGCATTTCTACATATGCAAGGTCAGCACGGATGGCAGTGTCATCAGTCAAGGTGGTAAACTTTAACACAAAGGACAATGCGGTCACAGAGTATACGGAGGACGGCACAGGAGCCCTCGGCTACACAAACGGAGACTACGGCGCTGACGCCGCGTATCTTGGGACCAGCGGAGGAAAAGTGAAGTTTATGATGTCCGGCGTGATCGGCTGGGTCAACGCATCGGAGGTGGAGGTCATCGACCTATCCAAGGCCGCTGTGGTGAGCGGCTATGAGGTGGAAAACGGAAGGCTTCTCCACGGCATTGTGTACACCATGGCCACGCCCGGCTACAGGACAAAGCTGGACAATGGCCCGGCACCGTCCTATCTGAGCGCGGGGACCAAATATTACAGCTACGACGGACATTACTTCTACACAGACTATGCAGTGATGCTCTCTGATTACCAGAATAATACCCGTGCAAATTCTGTTAATCCCAGCGATCCGTATTACAACTATTATCAGTATCTGCCTCTCAGGAGCGCCACATCCTACAGCGCGGATACCCTGAGCGCCATGATCAACAGCAAAGCAGGGGCAGGATCACTGATGGCGAATAAGGGAAGCGCTTTTATTGACAGTCAGAATACATACGGTGTAAATGCCCTCCTCATGACTGGGGTTGCGGCCAACGAGAGCGCATGGGGGAAAAGCAGTATTGCCCTGAGCAAGAACAATCTTTTTGGCCTGAATGCTATTGACAGCTCTCCGGGGACAAGCGCGAATACCTTTGCGAGCGCGGAGGCATGCATCAACGACTTCGCAAACGGATGGATGTCCAGAGGATATCTCTATCCCAAGGACAGCAGGTATAACGGCGGCTTCCTTGGAAACAAGGCCAGCGGCATCAATGTGAAATACGCCTCAGATCCCTACTGGGGTGAGAAGGCGGCCAATGTGGCCTACGCCCTTGACGCGGCACAGGGTAGCCAGGATTACGGCCAGTACACTATAGGTGTGAAGGATACGCTGGCTTCCAGCCACCAGACTGTGAATGTGAGAAATGCAAGCAGCACATCATCCACAGTTCTCTACACCACAGGGCAGGCTTCGAATTACTCTGTCCTCATCAAAGACAGCACGCCGGAAAACGGATTTTACAGGATCCAGAGCGACGCGGTGCTGGACAGCGGCAGAACCTCTGTCATGAGCGGAAGCGGGGCCTACAGCTTTGACGCGATGTACGCCTACATTTCCTCGGATTATGTGCAGATCGTAAATCAGGGAACGGCGGTATCAGAGCCGGAACCCGAGCCACAGCCAGAACCTGAACCCGAACCAGTGCCCGCGACGCTGGACTCCATATCTATCGCGGCGGCACCGCAGAAGACAGTTTACACGGAGGGAGAGACTTTTGACCCCACAGGGATGACAGTGCAGGCAAACTGGAGTGACGGCTCTGTTACCGATGTGACCGGTGAAGTCAGCTATCGGACAGATTCCCTCACAACCGATGTGACAGCCGTGGAGATCTCCTACACAAGCGGCGATGTGACCAGGACTGTTTCCCAGTCCATACAGGTAAACGCAAAAGTGACCGTGACAGGCGTGCTGATCAATCCCTCTGAGATCAGTCTGTATCCTGGAGACGCAAAGACCTTTGGCGTGTCTGTGCAGGGAACAGGAGATCCGTCCCAGTCTGTGACATGGTCCGTAGAGGGAGCCTCCAGCAGCCAGACGGTCATCGACGAGAACGGCAGGCTGACTGTGGGAGAGGACGAGACGGCCGGGCAGCTTACCGTAAAGGCCCAGTCAGCTGCGGATGGCTCTCAGATCGGCCAGGCCGCAGTCACTGTTGTGCCAAAAGAGAGCGAGGAGCCGTCGGCGCCGGATGGAGCCGGAGGCAGTGAGGAATATGTATCTGCGGATCTGAAGGATGAAACGTCAGGCATCGGTGTAAATGGCGAGTTTGCTGAGAACACCAGTCTTACAGTCACACCCATTGGCAGTGATTCGGAGGAATACCAGGCCCTTGTAAAGGAAGCGGCCGGAAAGACGATCCTTGGAGTATATGAGCTCTCTTTGGACGGAGCGGTAAAGGATGGAAGTAAGATACAGGTTACCTTTGCTGTGGATGAGCAGTATAACGGACAAAGTATTCTGATTCTTCATTATCCTAAGGCGGATGACGTTACATACATTGAACGTTATGTAGCGACCGCTCAAGACGGAACGGTGACAGTGGAGGTGGACAGCCTCTCACCGTTTGTCATAGCGCTGGATGAGGAAAGCGCAGGGAACGATGCTTCCGGCGGACAGACGCCGGAGGGCGATGAGCCTGAAGTCACAGACGAGCCAGAAAATTCTGAAGAACCAGGTGTTACGGATGAGCCGGGGACTACGGAAGAGCCGAATGTGACGGACCCGGCGGTGACCGGTGATCCGGATCCATCAGACCCCTCAGCTACATCTGGCGGATCCGGTACGACAGGAGACGCGGGAAGCACATCAGGTTCAACCGGTACAACTTTAACCAATACAGCTCCAGCGAAGATAAATGATCAGAATGGCCAGAATAGTGGCAGCGCTTCGGGAGGCGCTAACAGCAGCCAGACAGAAGCAGCTCCGAGAACAGGAGATACTTCTGCTCCCATACTCTGGATCGTGCTTGCGGTTGCCGCAGTGGCAGTTATTGTCGGCGCAGTGGCTTTGAAAAAGACAAGAAAGTAGAGATTTTACAAGATCAGGATATCACCTGCTCAGGCGGTGATATCCTTTTTGATTGCCCTGTAAAAAACAGAGGACACTCTATTTTTTTACGCTTTTACAGGGTAAAGGGTTGAAACACCGATAAAAATGCGATATTATTATGAAATAGCGAAATTTGTTGTACATAGAAAGGATGGAGTATATGAACCTCAAGATCGGAGTTATCAAAGGGGACGGCATTGGGCCGGAGATCGTCACAGAGGCCATGAAGGTGTTGGATAAAGTAGGAGAAGTGTATGGACATACAATGGATTACGACCAGCTGCTGATGGGAGGCGCGTCCATTGATGTACACGGTGTACCGCTGACAGACGACACGATCCGGAGAGCGAAGGACTGCGACGCAGTGCTTATGGGATCCATCGGAGGGGATGCCAAGACCTCTCCCTGGTATCAGCTGGAGCCGGACAAGAGGCCGGAGGCAGGCCTTCTGAAGATCCGGAAGGCGTTAAACCTTTTTGCAAATTTAAGACCCGCTGTTCTCTACGAGGAGCTGAAGGGCGCCTGCCCGCTGAAGGAGGAGATCACAGAGGGCGGCTTTGACATGATGATCATGCGTGAGCTGACAGGCGGCCTCTATTTTGGAGAGAGGAAGACGGTGGAAGAAAATGGAGTAATGACAGCCTACGACTCCCTCACGTATAATGAGAACGAGATCCGCCGGATCGCGAAGAGGGCCTTTGACATAGCCATGAAGCGCCGCAGAAAGGTGACAAGCGTGGACAAGGCGAATGTGCTGGACTCCTCCAGACTGTGGAGAAAGGTTGTGGAGAAGGTCGCCGGGGATTACCCGGAGGTGACACTGGAGCATATGCTCGTTGACAACTGTGCCATGCAGCTTGTGAAGGATCCAAAGCAGTTTGATGTTATCCTGACAGAGAACATGTTCGGGGATATCCTCTCTGACGAGGCAAGCATGGTGACAGGTTCCATCGGTATGCTGGCCAGCGCCAGTCTCAATGAGACAAAATTCGGCCTGTATGAGCCAAGCGGCGGATCCGCGCCTGACATTGCGGGCAAGGGAATTGCCAATCCCATCGCCACAATCCTGTCGGCGGCCATGATGCTCCGGTTCAGCTTTGACCTGGACGCGGAGGCGGACGCCATAGAAAAGGCAGTGGCCGAGGTACTGAGAGAAGGCTGGCGGACCATTGACATCATGTCCGAGGGCAAGAATCAGGTGGGCACAGAGAAGATGGGCGACCTGATCGCAGGGCATATCGCGTAATATATACAGAATTGCAGATGGAGGTAGAACAATATGAGAAGTGACAATGTAAAGAAAGGGGCACAGCAGGCGCCCCACCGTTCCTTATTTAACGCGCTGGGACTGACAAAGGAGGAGCTGGATCGTCCGCTGATCGGTATCGTCAGCTCCCACAATGAAATCGTGCCGGGGCATATGAACCTGGACAAGATTGTGGAGGCTGTAAAAATGGGAGTTGCCATGGCAGGCGGAACGCCCATCGTATTTCCGGCCATTGCGGTTTGTGACGGCATTGCCATGGGCCATATCGGCATGAAATACTCCCTGGTGACAAGGGATCTGATCGCGGACTCCACCGAGGCCATGGCCATGGCCCATCAGTTCGACGGACTGGTCATGGTGCCAAACTGTGACAAGAACGTGCCGGGACTTCTGATGGCTGCCGCAAGAATCAACATCCCCACCATCTTTGTCAGCGGAGGCCCTATGATGGCAGGCCGGGTACAGGGCAAAAAGACCAGTCTCTCCAGCATGTTTGAGGCTGTTGGAGCCAACGCGGCGGGCCTTCTGGACGACGAGGGCCTTCTGGAGTATGAAAACAAGACCTGCCCCACCTGCGGTTCCTGCTCCGGTATGTACACGGCCAACAGCATGAACTGTCTGACCGAGGTGCTTGGCATGGGACTTCGCGGAAACGGCACCATTCCGGCGGTGTACTCTGAGCGTATCCGTCTGGCAAAGCATGCCGGCATGCAGGTCATGGAGCTTGTGCGCAAGAACATCTGTCCGAGGGACATCATCACTAAGGATGCCATCTTAAATGCCCTGACTGTTGACATGGCTCTGGGATGCTCCACCAACAGCATGCTGCATCTTCCGGCCATTGCCCACGAGATCGGCATGGACTTTGAGATTGATTTCGCCAACGGCATCAGCGAGCGCACTCCTAACCTGTGCCACCTGGCGCCGGCAGGCCCCACCTACATAGAGGATCTCAACGAGGCGGGCGGCGTGTACGCTGTCATGGCTGAGCTGAACAAGAAGAACCTTCTCCACACCGACTGTCTGACCGTCACAGGAAAGACGCTGGGAGAGAATATCGCAGGCGCAGTGAACAAAAATCCGGAGGTTATCCGCCCCATCGACAATCCCTACAGCCAGACAGGCGGCCTGGCTGTGCTCAAGGGCAACCTGGCGCCCGACGGCAGCGTAGTAAAGCGCTCCGCGGTAGTGGACGAGATGCTGGTGCACGAGGGACCTGCCAGAGTGTTCGACTGTGAGGAGGACGCTATCGCGGCCATCAAGGGCGGCGACATCAAGGAGGGAGACGTTGTTGTCATCCGCTACGTGGGACCAAAAGGCGGCCCCGGCATGCCGGAGATGCTTAACCCCACCTCCGCCATTGCGGGCATGGGACTTGGCTCCAGCGTGGCCCTCATAACAGACGGACGCTTCAGCGGAGCTTCCAGGGGCGCATCCATCGGTCATGTGTCACCGGAGGCGGCAGTGGGCGGTCCCATCGCTCTCGTGGAAGAGGGAGACATCATCAAGATCAACATCCCGGCGCTGACCATTGAGCTGGACGTGCCGGACGATGTGCTGGCCCAGAGAAAGGCCAACTGGCAGCCCAGAGAGCCCAGGATCACCACAGGCTATCTTGCGAGATACGCTGCCATGGTCACATCCGGCAACAGGGGAGCTGTCCTGGAGGTTCCGAAGAACAGCCAGCAGTAAGCGGACAGCCAAAAGGATGGAACAATCAGAGGAAATCAGAAGAAAGAGGAAGATAGATTTATGCAGTTAACAGGTGCAGAGATTGTAGTGGAATGTTTGAAGGAGCAGGGCGTGGACACTGTGTTCGGATACCCGGGCGGCGCCATCCTCAACGTATATGATGAGCTGTATAAGCATAGTAATGAAATCAGGCATATCCTTACCTCCCACGAGCAGGGAGCCGCTCACGCGGCAGACGGATATGCCAGGGCCACAGGCAAGGTGGGCGTCTGCTTTGCCACAAGCGGCCCGGGGGCAACTAACCTGGTGACAGGGATCGCCACAGCCTACATGGATTCTATCCCGATCGTGGCCATCACCTGCAATGTGGGCGTGTCCCTCCTGGGAAAGGACAGCTTCCAGGAGATCGATATAGCGGGCATCACCATGCCCATCACGAAACACAACTATATTGTAAAGGATATTACCCAGCTGGCGGACACCATCCGCAAGTCCTTTGTCATCGCAAAGAAGGGCCGTCCCGGTCCGGTGCTCATCGATATCCCCAAGGATATCACAGGGGCAGTGACAGAGTACACGCCCAAGCCGGCCACAGAGGTAGTGCCCTCCCAGGATATAGACGAGAAGGATCTGGAGACGGCACTTGCCATGATCCGCAGATCAAAACGTCCCTTTATCTGTGTGGGCGGCGGCGCTATCCTGTCGGACGCGTCAGAGGAATTATATAAGTTTGCCAGGAAGGTGGACGCCCCGGTGGCGGACACCCTGATGGGACACGGCGCATTTCCGGAGACGGATGAGCTCTACACGGGTATGGTGGGCATGCACGGCACAAAGGCGTCAGACTACGGCGTGGACGAGTGTGACCTGCTGATCGTGGCCGGCGCCCGCTTCAGCGACCGGGTTACCGGCAATGTAAACGAATTTGCGAAAAATGCGGAAATCCTTCAGTTTGACATTGACGCGGCGGAGATGAACAAAAATGTGCTTATCACAGAGGGTGTGATCGGCGACCTGAAGGTGATCCTTGAGAAGATCAACAGTCAGCTTGAGCAGCAGGACCACAGCCAGTGGAAGGAGAAGATCCAGAGCTACAAAGAGAAATATCCTCTCGTCTATCCGGCGGAGGGTCTGTCCGGCCCCTGGGTGGTGGAGGAGATCTACCGCCAGACAAAGGGCGACGCTATCATAGTGACAGAGGTGGGACAGCACCAGATGTGGGCAGCTCAGTTCTATCAGTTCACAGAGCCCCGCACCTTCCTGACATCCGGAGGCCTGGGGACTATGGGCTACGGCCTGGGAGCGTCCATCGGAGCAAAGATGGGGCGCCCGGACAAGATGGTGGTCAATATTGCCGGGGACGGCTGCCTGCGTATGAATATGAATGAGATTGCCACGGCAGCCAGAAACAGCGTGCCTGTCATCGAGGTGGTCATCAACAACCACGTGCTCGGCATGGTGCGCCAGTGGCAGGATCTGTTCTATGGGCAGAGATATTCCCAGACTGTCTTAAACGACGCGGTGGATTTTGTCAAGCTGGCGGAGGCCATGGGAGCTGTGGGCTACAGGGCGCAGACGAGAGAAGAGTTCCAGAAGGCGTTTGCCAAGGCTCTGACTCTTGGAAGACCGGTGCTCATTGACTGCCAGATCGACAAGGATGAGAAGGTATGGCCTATGGTGGCTCCCGGCGCGGCGCTCCGGGACGCCTTTGACGAGGCCGATATGAAAAAAGCTGACTAGAATCAGGAAACTGGAATTAGAAAATAAAAAAGAAATCGGAGGGATCAACAATGAGCAGAGTGTACAATTTTTCAGCAGGACCGGCCGTGCTGCCGGAAGAAGTCCTCAGAGAAGCAGCAGACGAGATGTTAGATTACAGGGGAACGGGCATGTCCGTGATGGAAATGAGTCACCGCTCAAAGGCATTTGCCGGGATTATTGAGGAAGCGGAAGCCGACATCCGGGAGCTGATGCAGATACCGGACAATTACAAAGTTCTCTTCCTGCAGGGGGGAGCGTCCCAGCAGTTTGCCATGATCCCCATGAATTTGATGAAAAACAGGGTGGCGGACTACATTGTCACCGGCCAGTGGGCAAAAAAGGCGTACCAGGAGGCGCAGAAATACGGGAAGGTGAACAAGATCGCCTCATCGGAAGACAAGACATTTTCCTATATCCCGGACTGCTCGGATCTGCCCGTCTCCCCGGATGCGGACTATGTGTACATATGTGAGAACAACACCATTTACGGCACGAAGTTCAAGACGCTCCCAAACACAAAGGGGAAGACGCTGGTGGCTGATGTATCCTCCTGCTTCCTCTCCGAGCCTGTGGATGTGACAAAGTACGGCGTTATCTATGGCGGCGTGCAGAAGAACATCGGGCCTGCCGGCGTGGTCATCGTCATCATCCGGGAGGATCTCATCACAGACGATGTGCTCCCCGGCACACCCACCATGCTGAAGTACAAGACCCATGCGGATGCAGGGTCTCTCTACAATACGCCGCCCGCCTACGGCATCTACATTTGCGGCAAGGTGTTCAAGTGGCTGAAGGCCCAGGGCGGCCTTGCGGCGATGAAGGAGAGGAACGAAAAGAAGGCTGCTCTTCTCTATGATTTTCTGGATCAGAGCCGTCTGTTCAAGGGAACTGTCCGCAAAGAGGACCGCTCCCTCATGAATGTGCCCTTTGTGACAGGGGATGAAGAGCTTGACGCGAAATTCGTCGCTGAGGCGAAGAAGGCGGGGCTTGAGAACCTGAAGGGACACCGCACTGTGGGCGGCATGAGAGCAAGCATTTACAACGCAATGCCCTATGAAGGCGTGCAGGCACTGGTAGACTTTATGGCACAATTTGAAAAGGAGAACTTATAATCATGTATCATTATTACTGCCTCAATCCTATTTCCCCGGTGGGAATAGACGCTATGACTGAAAAATACGTACCTGTTAGTGATCCTAAAAAAGCAGACGCACTGCTTGTCCGCAGCGCCGGCATGCACGAAATGGAGTTTTCTCAGGAGCTGAAGGCTATCGCCCGGGCTGGAGCGGGTGTCAACAATATCCCTCTGGAGCGGTGCGCGGAGGAGGGCATTGTTGTGTTCAACACACCGGGAGCCAATGCCAACGGCGTGAAGGAGCTGGTCATCGCCGGCATGCTCCTGGCATCCAGAGATATCATAGGGGGCATCAACTGGGTTCAGGAAAACGAGGAGGACGGCAATATTGCCAAGGACACAGAGAAGGCAAAGAAGGCCTTCGCCGGCTGTGAGCTGGAGGGCAAGAAGCTGGGCGTCATCGGCCTGGGAGCCATCGGCGGTCTGGTGGCCAACGCGGGCATCCATCTGGGCATGGAGGTCTTTGGCTTTGATCCCTATGTCTCCGTGGACGCGGCCTGGAGGCTGTCCAGAAACATCCATCACGCCAAGACAGTGGATGAGCTCTACAAGAACTGCGACTACATTACAGTCCATGTGCCCGCCACAGCGAACAACAAAGGAATGATCGACAAGAACGCCATCGGACTTATGAAAAAGGGCGTGGTTGTTCTGAATTTCGCCCGGGATGTGCTGGTCAACGAGGAGGACATGATCGACGCTCTGGAGAGCGGCCAGGTGAAACACTATGTGTCTGACTTCCCGACACCGGTGATCGCCGGGGTGAAGGGAGCCATCGTGATTCCTCATCTGGGGGCTTCCACAGAGGAGTCGGAGGACAACTGTGCGAAGATGGCTGTGCGCCAGCTGATGGATTATCTGGAGTACGGGAATATCAAAAACTCTGTCAATTATCCGGACTGCGACATGGGCATGCCGGGGGACAACAGGCGCATTGTGCTCCTGCACTACAATAAGCCCAACATGCTGGGACAGTTTACGAAGATTCTGGCGGCCGACAACATGAATATCGCCGATCTTTCCAATAAGAGCAAGGGTGCCTACGCCTATACGATGATTGATATTGACTCAGATATTCCCGCAAATGTGGAAAACGATCTGCGGAATATAGAGGGCGTTTTAAGAGTAAGGGTTCTGAATTAATTCAGAACCCCCTTTTTATTAACAAACTGTTACATGAAAGATAATTAATATTACATCTTTGTCACTTTTATTGCAGTGTACCCTATATGGTGTTATCCTCTACAATATATAGTAATTTTATATATTTTTCGGCAAATAACAACAAAAGAGAAACATGCCGGAGAAGAGGTACATATGTCAAAGAGAAGCAGAAATATCCGTTCCATGAACGCCAGGAAGAGATGGCTCGTCCACAGGCTCAGGATAAGGAGAATGATCGGAGCCCTGACTATCCTCCTTATCCTGGCCGCAGGAGCAGTGACTGCCGCGGCGGCGGCCAGGGTGTCGAGGACGGACATTACAATAGAGGTGCAATCCGCGTCCATCAAGCAGGGGGAGCAGATGCCGGATCTCCAGGCGAAGGTGGCCTGTGATAAGAAAGAGGAAAAGCTGAAGAAAAAAGTGCTGGACAAAGAGACCGGCTACACGGCCTGGAATCTGGTGGAGGAGCTGAGGTCGGGACAGCATTACCAGCTGCTCTGCGACAGCGACGGCGCGACAGAGGGAAAATACCCTGTCCATATAGAGCTGGACAAGGAGCTGGCAAAGAAGCTGGGGGATAAGGGAGAGTGGAAAAAGAAGATCTCTATCCTTACGGAGGACGGCAGCTTTACTGTCCTCAACCAGGTGGGACAGTGGGACGGAGACAAATTCAAAAGGTGGGACGACACCTATGTCCAGAATGATTTCGTGAATGTGAAGGGAAAGACCTACTATTTCGGAGAGGACGGCGTGAAGGTGACCGGATGGCAGGAGATCGGTGTCACCTACTACCATTTTGACAAGGATGGAGTCATGCAGACCGACAGGTGGCTGGACAAGGGGGAGAGCCGCGCCTATCTGCAGTCGGACGGGAAGGCGGCGGCCGGCTGGTTTGACCTGGACGGAGCCACCTACTATTTCACCCAGGAGGGGGAGATGGTCACAGGGAAAAAGAGGATCGGCACACTGGACTGCGTTTTCGGGGATGATGGGAAGCTGAAGTCCCGGAAGAGCAGTATCGATCCTGACAAGCCCATGATGGCCCTCACCTTTGACGACGGGCCGGGGGAGCGGACCGGAGAGCTTTTGGAGTTTCTGGAGAAATACGATGCCCACGCTACCTTTTTCCTGCAGGGAGTCAATATTCCGGGACGTGAGGACACGGTCAAGAGGATACTGGAGGCGGACTGTGAGCTGGGCAACCACTCCTACAACCATCCGGAGCTGACCAAGATCAGCGAAGCGGACATCCGAAAGCAGATCGGCGATACAAACGATCTGATCAAGGGAGCCTGCGGAGAGGGCGCGACCCTGGTGAGGCCGCCCTACGGAGCTGTCAACGACTCGGTGAAGAAGAACGTGGGCATGCCCATGATTCTCTGGAATGTGGATACCCTGGACTGGAAGGGGGATACACAGACCGTCATCAACTCTGTGCTCCAGAACGCGGACGACGGGGACATTGTGCTCATGCACGACATACACAGCACCACAGTGGATGCGGCCCTGCAGCTGATCCCCAGACTGGTGGATGAGGGGTACCAGCTTGTGACGGTCTCCGAGATGGCCCAGGCCAGAGGCATCAACATGAAGGCCGGGGAGACCTACACGGATTTTAATAAATAGGAAATTTTAGTAAATAGGAAAAGACAGAAAAAAAGAGAAGGCGGATGTGCCTTCTCTTTTTCGTCCGTACATTTTGCGGATACGTATGGTCTGTATAGTGTATATACTTTATCCAGTCTGTATGCTCTAGTTGTCCTCGCCCTCAGCGACCGTGTAGGTCTGGCGCTTTCTGGCCATCTCGTCGCTCTCCAGATACTCGTCGTAGGTGGTGATCTTGTCGATCAGCTTTCCGCCGGGAACGATCTCCATGATGCGGTTTGCTGTTGTCTGCACGATCTGATGGTCCCTGGATGAGAAAAGGATCACGCCCGGGAACTTGATCATTCCGTTGTTGAGGGCTGTGATGGATTCCATGTCCAGGTGGTTGGTGGGCTCGTTCATGAGAAGAACGTTTGCGCCGGAGATCATCATCTTGGAGAGAAGGCAGCGCACCTTCTCACCTCCGGAGAGCACCTTCACCCGCTTGACACCGTCGTCCCCGGAGAAGAGCATGCGGCCCAGGAAGCCCCGCACGTAGGTGGCATCCTTCTCCTCTGAGTACTGGGTGAGCCACTCCACGATGGTGTAGTCATTGTCAAATTCACTGCCGTAGTCCAGGGGGAAATAGGCCTGTGTAGTGGTGACTCCCCATTTGTAAGTGCCCTCGTCCGGCTCCATCTCGCCCATGAGAATCTGGAAGAGGGTGGTCTTTGCCAGCTCGTTGCCGCCTACAAATGCCACCTTGTCCTCCCTGTTCAGTGTGAAGGAGATGTTGTCCAGCACTTTTTCTCCGTCGATGGTCTTGGAGAGGCCATCCACAGTGAGCACCTCATTTCCGATTTCCCGGTTGGGGCGGAAATCAATGTAGGGATACTTCCTGCTGGAGGGCTGGATGTCGTCCAGCTGGATCTTCTCCAGGGCTCTCTTTCTTGAGGTGGCCTGCTTGGACTTGGAGGCGTTGGCGCTGAAGCGGGAGATGAACTCCTGCAGCTCCTTGATCTTCTCCTCCTTCTTCTTGTTGGCCTCCTTCATCTGGCGGATGAGAAGCTGGCTGGACTCATACCAGAAGTCATAGTTTCCGGCGTAGAGCTTGATCTTTCCGTAGTCAATGTCCGCGATCTGGGTGCAGACCTTGTTGAGGAAGTAGCGGTCGTGGGACACCACGATGACTGTGTTGTCAAAGCCGATGAGGAACTCCTCCAGCCAGGCAATGGCGTCCAGATCCAGGTGGTTGGTGGGCTCGTCCAGGAGCAGGATGTCCGGGTTCCCGAAGAGGGCCTGAGCCAGAAGGACCTTCACCTTCTCGGGACCGTTTAAATCCTTCATCATCCTGTAGTGCATGTCTGTGTCAATGCCGAGGCCGTTTAAGAGAGAGGCGGCGTCGGACTCAGCCTCCCAGCCGTTCATCGTGGCGAACTCAGCCTCCAGCTCACTGGCCTTGATGCCATCCTCGTCCGTGAAATCCTCCTTTGCGTAGAGAACCTCCTTTTCCTTCATGATCTCATAGAGTCTTGCGTTTCCCATGATGACGGTATCAAGGACAGGAAACTCGTCATATTTGAAATGATCCTGCTGCAGGAAGGAGAGCCGCTCCCCGGGGGTGATGATGACCTCGCCGCTGGTGGGCTCAAGCTGTCCGGAGAGGATCTTAAGGAAGGTGGATTTTCCCGCCCCGTTGGCCCCGATTAGGCCGTAGCAGTTCCCCTCTGTGAATTTGATATTTACATCTTCAAACAAAGCCTTTTTGCCGACACGCAGTGTCACATTACTTGTACTGATCATAGTAATCTTTCTCCTATCAATCTCTTTTCAAGGTTTCATTGCATACAAAGCCTATCTTAGCAAAAAAAGGAGGAAATGGCAAGGAGAAAAGGAGGGTTTTCATCTGTGGAAAATGCGTTTATAATATAGGTTGAAAAGGAGGCAGACGATATGGTTAAAGCAACACTGGTACTGGAAGGCGGAGCGACCAGAGGCGTGTTTACCTCGGGGGCTCTGGACTATCTGATGGAAAAGGATTTCTATACATCCTATGTCATCGGCGTCTCTGCGGGATGCTGCAACGCGGTGGATTATGTGTCAAAGCAGCCCGGAAGGACGAGAGACTGCATGATTCACAAGGAGAAGGAATATAATTATTACTACGGCTTCCGAAAATTTATCAAAGAGAAAAGCCTGATGGATATGGACATGGTCTTTGACCGGTATCCCAATGAAATTTTCCCCTTTGACTACGACACGTATTTTTCTTCAGATATAGAGTGCGAGATCGTCACGACCAACTGTGTGACAGGCAGGGCGGAGTACATGACTGAGGACTCGGACAGGCAGCGGCTCATGAAGATCTGCCGGGCGTCCTGCAGCATGCCTCTGATCTGCCCCATGGTCAATGTGGATGGGATTCCCTATCTGGACGGCGGACTTGCGGATTCCATTCCCATAGAGAGGGCCATGGAGATTGGAAACGGCAAATCCATCGTCGTGCTGACGAGAAATCCAGGCTACCGCAAAAAGATGCCCTCAAGGGCTACAGTACAGCTCTACAGGAGAGCCTACAAAAAGTACCCGAACCTGATCCGCAGCATTGTGAACAGGAGCATTGTGTACAACAGGACCATGAAGCGCATAGAACAGCTTGAGTCAGAGGGGAAGATCTTTGTCCTGCGGCCGCTCATCCCAACGGTATCCAGGCTGGAGAAGGACTATGACACACTGATGCATTTCTATGAGCATGGCTACAGACTGATGAGAAAAGAGTACGACGAGCTCATGAGATTTCTGGAAAAATAGAAGGAGGACAAAAGGTATGCATTTGTTTGAACATCACATTTCCACAAGGGGCGCCCAGCAGATGACCAAGGTGACGGACATGGTGAGGGAGGACATTGAAAGGAGCGGCGCAAAGGACGGCATCGTGGTAGTCTTCTCGCCCCATACGACAGCCGGGTTTACCATCAACGAAAACGCGGATCCGGATGTAGTCCGGGACATGCTCCAGGGCTTTGAGAAGGCCTTTCCCACGAAGGCGGATTACTACCGCCACGCGGAGGGCAACTCCCACGCCCACATGAAGACGACCCTCTTTGGCCCTTCCCAGACCATGATCCTAAGCGGCGGAGAGCTGATCCTGGGAATCTGGCAGGATCTCTATTTCTGCGACTTTGACGGACCAAGAAACAGGACCTTCTACGTAAAGATACTGGAGGGCTAGAGTAAAAGGACAGGATGAAATGATGGATCACGATACATTACTTACCTTTCTGGGGGTGGCGGAGAAGCTGAAATGCAATACCCGACATTCCTGGACAAGCAGCGGGCGCCATGAGAGCGTGGCGGAGCATGTGTACCGCCTGCTGGTATTTGCCTGGCTTGTGAGGGATGAGTTCCCGGGGCTTGATATGAACCGGGTCATGGAGCTGGCTCTCTTCCACGATATGGGAGAGGCGGTCACAGGAGATATTCCCGCCTTTGAAAAGACAGGAGAGGATGAAAAGACAGAAGAAGAGGCGCAGGAGGAGATCGCCCGCCTTCTGCCCCGGCCCCGGCAGGAGGAGATGAGGGACATATTCCGGGAGGTTCGCGAGAAGAAGACGCCAGAGGCCCGGCTTGTGAACGCCATGGACAAGCTGGAGGCCCTGATCCAGCACAACGAGGCGGACCTCTCCACCTGGCTGCCCCTGGAGTATGAGCTGCAGCTCACCTACGGGGAGAAGGAGACAAGGGACATCCCCTGGATGGCGGCGCTGCGGGAGCGGGTGAACCAGGACTCGGTGAAGAAGATGAGGACAGAGAAATTGAAAGAAAATCTCACAGGAGGGAGACTCTGATGGAGAGGGAGGCATACTAGAGGTCCTCCAGATTGATGCCTCTTGGCACATCCATGTGGCGCAGCGCGATGTCGTAGATGTGGGCCGTGTCCCCGGCCTCCATAGTCTCAAGGATGGCGAGATGCTCCCGGTAGGTGTCCTCCATCCGGCCCGGGTGGGAGAGGGACATCAGGGCCAGCCGCTGCATCCGGTACATGAAGGTGTCAAAGATGTCGGAAAACTGTCTGTTTTCCAGATAGCGGACGATCTCTACATGAAACTGAAAATCATAGGTACAGAAATCCTGGATAGACTGCGTGGTCTCCAGGATTTCTTTCATTTCCTCCATATTGAAATGAAGCTCCCGGAAGAGCCGCTTTGCCCTTCTGGATGTGTAGGCCCGGGTGATCTCCATGGCACAGTAGGTCTCCAGGGCGGAGCGCACCTGGAAGGTCTCCACCACGTCCTTCTTTGTGAGCTGGTGGAGGCGGAATCCCTTGCTGGGGATGATGTCAATGTAGCCCTCCTGCACCAGCCTGTGGATGGCGTCCCGAAAGGGGGTGCGGGAGATGCCCAGCTCCCGGGAGAGCTTGGTCTCGGAGTAGATCTCCTGGTAGGAGAGCTGATCCTCTGTGATCATTTTCTTTAAATGCTCATAGGCCTGTTCGTTTAATGTCATCATGGCGCGGGGCTCCTTTTATATTTGTCTGTGTTTTGTCAAAGATAGATAAAAATTCTAAAAAAATCTAGTTCTATTGTACACTGTTTCCTGTATAAAATCCAATAGAAACCTGTGAAAAATCCACTTTTTGTATGAGTGAAGCGGGCGGAGCAGAGCGTTAATAAAATAACGTAAAAATCCAGTGTTTATGGGAATTCTGCCCAAATTTGAAAGGGGAAAATTGGCATAAACGGAGAAAGAAATTTTAGGGATTTACCGGTATACCGGTATGTAGTAAAGTGTAGTTAGAAAGAACAAAAAACAACAAGTAAGCACATATAAAACAGGATTATTTGTGCAAAACAGTCAAAAACAAACGCAAAGGAGAGAATGAAGTATGAAAGCAGGATTTATCGGACTTGGAATTATGGGAAGACCTATGGCAAAGAATCTTCTGAAGACGGGCGTGGAGCTGGTGGTGACAGACCTCAACCAGGAGGCTGTGGCAGATGTGGTCGCGGCCGGGGCAAAGGCGGCCAGCTATGCCCAGATCGGAGAAGAGTGCGGTACCGTATTCATCATCGTGCCAAATGGGGACATCACAAAGTCTATCCTCTTCGATGAGGGCGGCGTGGCCTCCACCATCAAAGAGGGGAGCATCGTGTGTGACATGAGCTCTGTCACACCTGTAGAGTCAAAGGAGTGCTATGAGAGACTGAAGAGCAAGGGGGTAGGCTTTGTAGACGCCCCTGTGTCCGGAGGAGAGCCGGGGGCTGTGGCCGGGACACTGGCTATCATGGCAGGAGGTGAGGAGAAGGACTTTGAGGCCCTGAAGCCTTATTTTGATATTATGGGCTCATCTGCTCTTCATATTGGCGAGGCGGGAAGCGGCAGCGTCACAAAGCTGGCCAATCAGATCATTGTAAATAATACTATCGCTGTCGTGTCCGAGGCCTTTGTCATGGCCGTCAAGGCCGGGGCGGATCCGGTGAAGGTCTACGAGGCCATCCGGGGCGGCCTGGCAGGCAGTGCGGTGCTTGACGCCAAGATCCCCATGATCGTGGAGCGCAATTTTAAACCAGGAGGACCTATTCGTATCAACCACAAGGACATCAAGAATGTGGTCAACACAGCCCACGCCATCGACGTTCCCATCCCCTATACGGCCCAGCTCTACGAGATCCTGCAGACCCTGAAGATTCATGGCCACATGGAGGACGACCACTGCGGTATTGTACAGTATTTTGAGAAGCTGGCTGACGTGGAAGTGAAAAAAGTAGATTAGGAGGGGAACAGTATGTCCATCAGCGCTGATATTTTGACTTCTTACAAAAAAATAGATGAAGAGTATATAGACAGACTTCTGGGAGAGGAGATCGCGGCCAGCAATAAAAAGCTCGTGGTTCTGGACGATGATCCCACCGGAGTGCAGACAGTCCACGACATTTCTGTCTATACGGGATGGGACAGAGACAGTATCCGGGCGGGATTTGAGGAGAGGAACAATCTCTTTTACGTGCTTACCAACTCCCGGGGCTTTACGGAAGAGCAGACGACGAAGGCTCACCATGAGATTGCGGCAGTGGTAGACGAGGTGGCCAAGGAGACGGGGAAGGAATACATATTTATTAGCCGCAGCGACAGCACCCTGCGGGGACACTATCCTCTGGAGACGGAGCTTTTAAAGGCGGATTATGAAAAGAATACCGGCAAGGTGATCGACGGGGAGGTGCTCTGTCCTTTCTTTAAGGAGGGGGGAAGGTTTACCATTGGCAATGTGCACTATGTGAAATACGGCGATGAGCTGGTGCCGGCCAACGAGACGGAGTTTGCGAAGGATAAAACCTTTGGGTACAAGGCGGCTACCATGCCGGAGTATGTAGAGGAAAAGACAAAGGGCGCCTACAGGAAAGAGGATGTAACCTGTATTTCTCTGGAAGATATCCATAATATGGATATAGATAAGATAGAAGGGCAGCTGCTCGCTGTAAAGGATTTTAACAAGATCGTTGTCAATGCGGTGGACTATGCGGATGTAAAGGTATTTTGCGTGGCTCTCTACCGGGCTATGAGAAAGGGGAAGGTCTTCATGCTGCGCACAGCGGCAGCCATTGTCAAGGTCATGGGAGGCGTCACAAGCCAGCCTCTTCTCACGAGAGAGCAGATGGTGGTGAAGGAGACGGAAAACGGCGGTATCATTGTGGTGGGCTCCCATACGGAAAAGACGACCCGTCAGCTGGAGGCGCTAAAAGAGCTGAAGGAGATTGAGTTCATTGAGCTTGACGCCACCTTGGTGAAGGATGCCGCGGCCTTTGAAGCGGAGGTGCAGCGCTGCCTTGAGAAAGAAGAGGCGTGCATAAAAAGCGGCAGGACCGTGTGCTGCTACACTACAAGAGCCCTCATCACAGCGGACACAGGGGACAGGGAGGATGAGCTGCGGCTCTCTGTGCGGATCTCTGATGCGGTCCAGTCTCTGGTGGGAAGGCTGTCTGTGACTCCGGCCTTTGTCATTGCCAAGGGCGGCATCACCTCCAGTGATGTGGGTACAAAGGCGCTGGCGGTAAAGCGGGCTAATGTGCTGGGACAGATCTGTCCCGGTATCCCTGTGTGGCAGACAGGGGAGGAGAGCAGATTTCCCGGTATTCCCTATGTGATTTTTCCTGGCAATGTGGGGGAGGCGGATACCCTCAGAGAGGCGGCGGAGATCCTGATAAGGGGAAGATGATCTGACAAATAAATAACACAGAAAACAGTGGAAAGGACCGGCCTTTTCATTGTGCGAGAAATACAACGAAAACAAACGTAAAAATAAACAAAAATAAACATGCATTTTATACATGATATACAAAAAGATTGATAAAAATTAGATTAAATTGACAAAAACAAACATAAGAAGTACAATACAAACATAAACAAACACAATGGAGCGTGAAGGAGGAATGAGATATGCCTCAATGTGTAGTAATCGCAGATGACCTGACAGGGGCGAACGCCACGGGTGTACTTCTGAAGAAGATGAATTACACGGCCTACACGGTCATGAATACGGAGCGGATTGAGCTCAGTACCCTGAAGGATTGTGACTGTGTTCTCTATCCCACGGACAGCCGTGGGGTTGACCCGGAAATCGCCTACAACCGTGTGCACAATGTCTGCACTCTGCTGAAAAACGATGATGTCAAGGTCTACTCCAAGAGGATTGACAGCACCCTGCGGGGAAATCTGGGAAGCGAGACAGATGCCATGCTGGACTGCCTGGGTGAGGATTACGTGGCGGTTGTGGCTCCCTGCTTTCCCTCATCGGGGCGTATTGTGATCGGAGGCTATATGCTTGTGAACGGACTGCCGCTGCATAAAACGGACATCGCCATCGACCCGAAGACGCCGGTCACTATATCGGAGGACGCGGTGCTCTTTGAACAGCAGAGCAAGTACAAGGTGGCTTCCATCCTGATGAAGGATCTGATGCACGGTAAGCATTATCTGGCAGACCTGATGAAAAAGCATGTGGCGGAAGGATGCAGGATCCTTACCGTTGACTGCGTGACCCAGGAAGATCTGGATCTCATCGCGGACGCGGTGATCACAAGCAAAATGAAGGTAGTGGCCGTTGACCCGGGCGTCTTCACAGCTACTCTTGCCAGAAAGCTGATCACCCCCTCTGAGAAGAAGGAAAAGAGCCGTATCCTTGCGGTGGTTGGAAGCGTGCATCCAAACACGAGAAACCAGATGGAGGAGCTGTGGCTCTCCCAGAGGACCCACAATGTGTTTGTGAACACAAAGGAGCTTCTCGAGGACGATGAGAGGCGGGAGAAGGAGATCAGCCGGGTGACGGAGGAAATCCTTAGGGAATGTAAGCTGAATGTGGTTTCTACAGTGACCGGCGACGGCATCTATCCGGAAAACCGCATTGATTTTAAGCCCTACATGGAGAAGTACAACTGCTCCATGGACGAGGTGACCGGCCGCATCAATTCCGGCTTCGCGGAGATCACTTACCGGATCTTTAAGGCAGAGCCTGAGTTCAGAGGACTGTACACAAGCGGAGGGGACATCACAGTGGCTGTGTGCGCGCGGTTTGACACGGCGGGCTTAAGCCTGATGGACGAGGTGCTTCCTCTTGCCGCCTACGGACAGTTCTTAAAGGGCGAGTTCGAGGGAGTTCATATTATCACAAAGGGCGGCAGCCAGGGACAGAACGATGCTATCAACAGATGCATCACGTACCTGAAAGAGAAGCTGTATATCTAAAAATACATAATACAAAACACACTATTATTCAGATACACAGTAGAAAGAAAAAGGGAGGATGAGATTATGAGTAAACCACTTATTGCAGTGACCATGGGCGATCCGGCCGGCGTTGGGCCGGAGATCGTGGCGAAATCGCTGGCATCCGAGGCGGTCACAGAGGTGGCGGACTGCGTCATTGTGGGAGACAAAAAATGCATGGAGAACGCCATCCGCATCGTGGGCGCGGACCTGGAGATCCGCGTCATTCAGAAGCCCTCGGAGGGGCAGTATGAGAAGGGGATCATGAACCTGATCGACCTGGACAATGTGAATATGGATGTCTTCGAGTTCGGCAAGGTCAGCGGCATGTGTGGGAAGGCTGCCTATGACTACATTGCAAAGAGTATTGAGCTGGCGAACGCCGGGGAAGTGGACGCGATATCCACCACACCTATCAACAAGGAGGCCCTGAAGGCGGGTGATATCCATTTTATCGGACACACGGAGATCTTTGGAGCCCTTACAGGTACAGAGGATCCTCTGACTATGTTCGAGACAAACGGCATGCGGGTATTCTTCCTGACAAGGCATGTGTCTCTTCGCCAGATGCTGGACATGATCAAGAAGGATCGAATCGTGGACTATGTAGTCAGATGCACGGAGGCCCTGAAACGTCTCGGGGTGAAGGAGGGAACCATGGCCATTGCGGGCCTGAATCCTCACAGCGGGGAGCACGGTCTCTTCGGCTGGGAGGAGGTGGAGGAGATCATTCCCGCCATCGAGGAGCTGAAGAAGATGGGATACGATGTGGCAGGACCCATCGGCGCTGACTCCGTATTCCACCAGGCGGCCATTGGAAAGTACAACAGTGTCCTCTCCCTGTATCACGACCAGGGACATATTGCCACAAAGACGCTGGATTTTGAGAAAACCATCGCGATTACAAATGGGATGCCTATCCTCAGGACATCTGTGGACCACGGCACTGCATTTGATATAGCGGGCACCGGAAAGGTGAGTGCTGTGAGCATGATCGAAGCCATTCGGCTGGCCGCGAAATACGCACCTCATTTTACAAAATAACAAGATGTATAATCTAAAGGAGGGATTTGTATGATAGGAGGACTGGACGGCAACAGAATGTTGCTTGGTCTTGCTGTAGGTATTATTGTTCTTATTTTTCTTGTACTGAAGACAAAGGTTCAGGCGTTTCTGGCGCTGATCGTATGTACCGTTATCGTGGGCGTTGTAGGGGGGATGCCCCTGTCCAATATCACACTGGAGGACGGGACCACGCTGGGGATTGTCAACTCTATCACGGGAGGCTTTGGAAGCACTCTTGGAAGTATCGGTATCATCATCGGTTTCGGCGTTATGATGGGACAGATCTTTGAGGTGACCGGTGCGGCCAAGCGGATGGCCTACACCTTCTTGAAGCTCTTTGGAAAGAAGAGAGAGGAGGAGGCCCTGTGCCTGACTGGTTTCCTTGTATCCATCCCTATTTTCTGCGACTCTGGATTTGTGGTTCTTTCACCGATCGCCAAGGCTATTTCCAGAGCAACAAAGAAATCTGTGATCGGTCTGGGAGCTGCTCTGGCCGCCGGACTTGTCATCACCCACTCCCTTGTTCCGCCTACACCCGGACCTCTGGGTGTGTGCGGTATCTTCGGGATCGACGTAGGTACATTTATTCTGCTGACACTGGTTCTTGCCATTCCAATGGCAATCGGCTGTGTGGTTTATGCAAAGAAGGTTCTGGCAAAGAAATTCTACCGCATCCCCAACGAGGACGGTGAAGTAGTCGAAATGCCCTACCAGGAGCCGGATTATGAGAACGCTTTCCACATGGGAGACGAGAAGATGCCGGGAACATTTGAGTCCTTTGCTCCTCTGTTCCTGCCCATCATCCTCATTCTCATCAACACAGTAGCTACAGCTGTGGGACAGACAACAGGTATCATGGAAGTGCTGATCTTCCTTGGCCAGCCCATCATCGCGGTAGGCCTGGGACTGCTCCTGTCCATCTTCACCCTTGGAAGAGGGCTTGACAGACATACAGCTCTGACAGAGATGGAAAAGGGTATGGAGTCGGCCGGTATCATCATGCTTGTAACAGGTGGAGGCGGAGCTCTCGGCCAGATCATCAAGGACTCCGGACTTGGCACATACATGGCAGAGGGCCTTGCCCAGACAGCCATCCCGATCATCGTGCTTCCTCTGATCATCGCCACCCTGATGCGTTTCATCCAGGGCTCCGGAACAGTGGCCATGACAACAGCCGCGAGTATCTCCGCGCCCATCATCATCGCATCAGGCGTGAACCCCACTCTGGGCGCTATCGCATGCTGCGTGGGCTCTCTGTTCTTCAGCTACTTCAACGACAGCTATTTCTGGGTTGTAAACAGAACGCTGGGTGTGAAGGAGGCAAAGGACCAGCTGCAGGTGTGGTCAGTGACATCCACCATCGCGTGGGCCATTGGTATTGTTGAAGTTCTCATATTGAGTATTTTCATGTAATCGTGTACAATAATCCGTAAGAGGTGATTTGTATGCTGGCAGCAGAGAGGCAGGCAAGGATCGTGGAGCTGATCAGGGAGCAGGGAAGCGTCCAGGTGGATGATCTGGCGCATGATCTGCAGGTCAGCACTATGACAATAAGAAGAGATCTGGAAAAACTGCAGGAGGACAATATACTTGAGCGATGCCATGGAGGTGCGGTGGCAAAGCAGGAGGTGACCTATGCAGACAAAAGTACCAGCCACAAGCATGAGAAGGTAAAGCTGGCAGCCAGGTGCGTGCCCCTTGTCTCGGCGGGGGATAACATCTATCTGGACGCCGGGACTACTACCTACGAGATTGCCAAGGCGATCCAGAACGTGCCGGACATCATGGTCATGACAAATGACCTGGAGATTGCCGGGCTTCTGAAAAACAGCCAGGCTGAGCTGCTGCTGTGCGGCGGAATGGTACAGAAAAGTACCGGAAGCATGCTTGGATATTATGCGACTCAGATGCTGGAGGATTTCCGGTTTGACATAGGCTTTTTCGGAGCCGCGTCCATCAACGAGGAGCTGGAGGTCTTCACTCCTACAGTGGATAAGGCTTTCCTGAAGAGAAAGGCTCTCCAGAGATGCCGGAAGGCGTATCTTGTGGTGGATGAGTCCAAATTTGGGAGGCAGGCTGTGACTAAGGTCAATCACCTGTCGGATTACACGGCGGTGCTCACTACGAGGGAGCTAACCGCTGAGGAAAAGAGAAAAGCAGAAGAGTCTGATGTCAGAATGATTTATGTGTAAAGAGTGAAACCGCTGCGGGGCAGAAAAACAGACTGCCCCGCAGCGGTTTTGTCGTGCGCCTGTGATGAGCTATATCCGCCGCGAAGCACACTCACCGGCACAATACACTGATCCGAGTCAGATAGTCCTCCTCGTCAGCGGACAGCTCATCCAGGACCGCTTCCTTATATACGAAGCTGCCCGGCGTCAGGCCCTTTTCCCGCGCAAAGGAAAGGAGCGCCTGGCAGGCCTCCTCAGAGCGGTAGTAGTTGCCCCGCAGATAGACGGCGGCGTATGTGCCGGCGGACTTTACATGAATTTGAGTGTCGGAGGGCAGGCCGTCCACGGAGAAGGAGGTCTTGGTGAAAAAATATGCATAGGTCTCATAATCACCCTTTTCCAGAGAGGACACCGGGAGCATGGCGCCGTAGGGGTGGCCGGAGTTGATGTGCTCCCTGCTGCAAAGGCCGATGTGGCTGCAGAGGACAGAAAAAATTTTATCGTGGTCATCCGTGTAAAGAGGGCTGCTGAGTACCAGCAGCTCTCTTTCCTTCTGCCTTTCCAGAAGGACCGGGGACAGGTCTGTCACATCCCGGAAGTCCCTGGCCTGGCGGACGAGGGAGAGCTTGGTCTCGATGACGGTCCGGATGCGGCGCAGCTGCTCCAGTTCCCGCTCCACCTTTTCCCTTTGCAGGAGAAGAAGCCCTTCCAGGTCGCCGGGGCAGCGGTGGTCGATGTAGGCCTTGATCTCTTTGAGAGGCATGCCCAGCTCCTTCAGGCAGGTGATGGTGAAGAAGACGTCGCACTGGTTCTCGCTGTAATATCGGTAGCCCTTCTCGTCCGTCAGGGCGGGGGAGAACAGGCCAATCTCATCGTAGTGGAAGAGGGTTCTTTTGTTGGTGCCGCACAGGGCGGCGAATTCACCGGTTTTTATGCATGGAATATCTAATTTTTGCATAATTATACACATTCTCCTTGACTATACCGTAACGTTATACTTTATTATAAGCGGGATAGACAAGTCAGTCAATTTAAAATAGTAGATGAGGAGAAGATGCATTATGCCAAAATTAAGCGAGAGAGTGGGCACATTTACCGATTCGGTGATCCGCAGGATGACCCGGATCAGCGATGAGTACGGAGCTATCAATTTATCCCAGGGATTTCCGGATTTCGATCCGCCAAAGGAGATCATGGACGCCCTGGCCAGGGCGGCCTATGCAGGCCCCCATCAGTATTCCATCACCTTCGGGGCGGAGAATTTCCGTCAGGCCCTGGCCAGAAAGCAGGGGAAGGCCATCGGCCGGACCATTGACCCGGAGACGGAGATCGTGGTGACCTGCGGGGGGACGGAGGCTATGATGTGCGCCATGATGACCATCTGCAATCCGGGGGACAAGGTCATGGTGTTCTCGCCTTTCTATGAAAATTATGGGGCGGACGCTATTTTATCAGGGGCAGATCCCATCTACATCCCTCTGGTGCCGCCGGAGTACACCTTCGATATTGCCCTCGTGGAGAAGGGCTTTCAGGAGGGTGCGAAGGCCATCATTGTCTGCAATCCCTCCAATCCCTGCGGGAAAGTGTTCTCCAGGGAAGAGCTGACAGCCATCGGCGAGCTGGCCGTAAAGTATGACGCCTTTGTGGTGACGGACGAGGTGTACGAGCATATGGTATATGAGCCATACCGCCACACCTGCATGGCCTCCCTGCCGGGCATGTACGATCACACCATCACCTGCAACTCCCTGTCCAAGACCTACTCCATCACCGGATGGCGCCTGGGCTATCTCATCGGGCCTGCGGAGGTGGTGGAGGCGGCCAAGAAGGTTCACGACTTCCTTACTGTGGGAGCGGCGGCTCCCCTCCAGGAGGCAGCTGTGGTGGGGCTGAACTTCCCGGATTCCTACTATGAGGAGTTGAAAGAGCTCTACACCCAGAAGAGGGATTATTTCCTGGCCGGGCTGGACAGGATCGGCCTGTCCCACAATGTCCCCCAGGGAACCTATTTTGTCCTGATAGACATACAGAAATTCCTGGACCTGCCCAAATTTGCGGGCTATACGGATCTTGAGTTCTGCGAGTGGATGATAAAACATATCGGTGTGGCGGCTGTGCCTGGCTCCAGCTTCTTCAAGGAGGAAGTGAACCATCTGATCCGGCTGCATTTTGCCAGGGAAAAAGAAACCATAGACGAAGCCATTAACCGTCTCAGTAAATTACAGGAGTTGTTATGATGAAAGCTTATTCAGTATTTTTTGCAAATTATACGATCGGAGAGAACGCCTACGGACAGGTGCCCCAGGTGTGTCTCCCTTTTGGAAAGAGGATTTTCCTGATCGGCGGCAGGAGGGCCATGGACGCCGCGGAAGGGCTTCTCGGCAAGGCCCTGGAGGGGAGCGGACTTGTCGTTCTGGAGTCTGTGGAGTTCGGGGCGGACTGTACCTACCGGACCATTGACCGCTGGGCACAGCGGGCGAAGGAGCTGGGGGCTGATATGATCTTTGGCATGGGCGGAGGAAAGGCGCTGGACACGGCCAAGGGCGCTGCAGAGAGGGCGGGCCTTCCTGTCTTCACCTTCCCGACGATTGCAGCCACCTGTGCGGCCACCACAGCCCTGTCCGTTGTGTACCGGGAGGACGGAAATTTTGACAGCTTTTACTTTTACGACAAGCCTGCAAGACATTGCTTTATCAATACCCGGGTGATCGCGGATGCCCCTTGCGAGTATCTGCGGGCTGGCATGGGCGACACCATGGGAAAATTCTTTGAATGTCACTTTGCGGCAAGGGGCGACCATCTGGATCACAGCTCCGCTCTGGGCCGGGAGATCAGCAACCTGTGCTACGGCCCCCTTCTGGAGCATGGCGTGCAGGCTTTGGTGGACTGCAGGCGGCATGAGCCCTCCTTTGCCCTGCAGCAGGCGGTTCTGGCCAATATTGTCAGCACAGGGATGGTGTCCCTGATGGTGCTGGACGACTACAACTGCGCCATCGCCCACTCCGTATACTACGGACTCGTGCTCCTTCCAGGCTTTGAGGAGAAGTACCTCCACGGCGATGTAGTGGCCTACGGTGTCCTTGTGCAGCTTGCGGTGGACAAGGACTGGGATAGAATGAGAGAGGTGAAAGGCTTTCTGAAAGAGCTGGGGATCCCCTCCACCCTGTGGGAGATGGAGGTGCCCCTGGACAGAGAGTATCTGCGGGATGTCCTCAGGGAGACAGTGACCGGCCCGGACATGGAGCACATTCCCTACCCGGTGACGGAGGATATGATTTTTGAGGCTATGAGAGAAGTGGAGGAGCTGGAAGGATAATGGAGAACGCGGTAGAAAAAACAGTGGAAAGTACCTATATTAATAAGAAAAACCTGTTAAAATTTATTTTTGGGTCAGCCTTCGGCGTGCTCATGTTCCTGGTGCCCATCCCCTACGAGACCTCCTTTACCACCCTCCTGGACTTTGTGAAAATGTGGCTTCAGGCCCTCTTTGGGGGAAGTCTCATCTATATCGTGGTGACTCTCCTCGTGGTGTCGGCGGTGCTCAGTACCTATGACTTTTTCGCAAAGCCGGATTTTATCCGGAAGAACCGGTATCTGAGCAAAGCCTTCTGCACTACGCCCCTCTATCTGGTGTCCAAGATCATCGGGGCTGTGGCAGGAGTCATGGTGCTGACGGGAATGGGACCGGAAACCGTCGTTTCAGCAGACACGGGCGGAACCATTATAGACCTCTGCGGAACCTTGTTCTGCATCCTGATCGCCTTCAGCTTTGTGCTCCCCTTCCTGACAGACTGCGGGATCATGGAGTTCCTCGGGGTGATCGCCCGGCCTGTGGTGCGCCCCCTGTTCCATGTGCCGGGGCGGGCGTCCGTGGACCTGATCGCCTCCTGGTTCGGGGCAGCCAATGCGGCTGTCATCCTGACGAGGGAGCAGTACATGAAGGGATTTTACACAAAAAGAGAAGCCGGCTATATCATGACCAACTTCTCCCTTGTGTCCGTTCCCTTCTGCCTTATGGTGGCAAATACCATCGGGCTGGATTCCATTTTTCCCGTCTTTTATCTGTGTATCTGCCTCATCGGCATCATCCTGGCGATGATCATCGTGCGCATTCCGCCTATCCGCACCATACCGGACACCTATCGGGAGGTGACGGGACGGCAGGTGGCCGAGGATCGGCCGGAGGAGAAGGGAATATGGAGATTTGCCCTGGAGTCAAGCTGCAAGAGAGCGGGAGAATTCCATCTGGACACTGTGCTGACAAGCGGGCTGGAGGTTATGATGGGAACGCTGTTCGATCTGATCCCTATTGTGGCCTCCTGGGGCGTCATCGCCCTGGCCATCGCCACCTACACGCCCTTCTTTGACTGGATTTCCTATCCTATGGGCCTGTATCTGCAGCTCTTTGGAGTGGAGGATGCCTTTGCTGTGGCGCCGGCAACGCTGGTGGGCTTCACGGATATGTTTATTCCGGCTCTGCTCATTGCGGGGACCGAGGTGGCGGTAAAGACAAAATTTATCATCGGCGTCCTGTCCCTTGTGCAGATCATTTACCTGACCGAGGTGGGAACCGTGGTCATCAAGAGCGAGGTGCCCCTGGGCTTCTGGAAGCTTTTTGCCATCTTCCTCGAGAGGACGCTGATCGCCATACCGTTTATCGTGCTGTTTGCGAATCTTATATACTGAAAAACCAGACGTGAGGAAAAGAAAGAGGGAAGCCGTGGGGCTTCCCTTTCCTGATGTCTGCTTCTTTTACTCGTAGAGAACCTCCTGCAGGTACATTCCCTTGGGATCGCAGGGGGCGCTGGCGGCCTGCTCTCCGGCAAAGATGGCGGTGATGTCCTCCGGCTTTCTCGTGCCAAGTCCGATGTCCAGGAGAGTGCCCACGATGGCCCGCTGCATGTTGTGCAGGAAATCGTCGGCGTGCATGGAAATCTGCATCTCCTCCCCGTCGTCGTAGATGTCGATCCGGTACATCTCCCTCTCCGTGGACTTGTTGTGCTTTACGGTGGAGAAATTTTTAAAGTCGTGCCTCCCGAGGAGAAGCTGCGCGGCCTCCTTCATGGCGTCCATATCCGGCCGGCGGAAGCAGTGGAAGGTGTACTTGAAATCAAACACGCTGGGCACATCGCTGATGGTAGCCCGGTAGATGTAGATCTTTGACTTTGCGTTCAGCTGGGCGTGGAAGCGCTCGGGCATGTCCTCCACGGATATGATGGCGATATCCATGGGCAGATACCGGTTCAGATAGTGCTGGATCTCATAGTCCTTCATGTCCGTGTTCGCCTTGAAGCTGGCTGTCTGGCCGTAGGCGTGGACGCCTACCTCTGTGCGGGCTCCGCAGAAGAGCTCCACATCCTCACCTGTCATCTTCCGGATGACCTCCAGGATCTTGTTGGAGATGGTGTTTGTGGACTCGTTTTTTCCGAGACGGACCCAGCCCTGGTAGCGGCTGCCGTCATATTCTATAGTAAGCTTGATATTGCGCATGGTCTTCCTCCTCATATAACCTGAAATCACAAAAAACATTTAAAACCAGTTTTAGTATAGCAGATTATCTGATATACTGTCCAGTGAACAAACAAATGACAGACAGGAGAGATTGCAAAATGACAGAGAGCAGAAAAGTATCAGAGTCTATCTCAGAGACAGTGCACATGGTGCGGCCCAACCATCTGAACGCGGCGGGGCGTCTCTTCGGAGGCGTGCTCATGCAGTGGATGGACGAGCTGGCAGGCCTTGTGGCCAAGCGCCACACAAGGAAAAATGTGATCACTGCCTCCGTGGACAATTTAAGCTTTCTGCGGGGCGCCTACCAGAAGGATGTGATCGTGATCACCGGCAAGGTGACCTACGTGGGAAATACATCCATGGAGGTGAAGGTGGATTCCTGCGTGGAGGATCTGGACCGGAACAGGACGCTGATCAACAGAGCCTATTTCACCATGGTGGCTCTGGACGAAAATGACCATCCGACCAGAGTGCCCCGCCTGGAGCTGGAGACAGAGGAAGAGAAGGAAGAGTGGAAGAACGCGGAAAAAAGGCGGGAGATGCGGAAGCACTATAAGCTGTAACCCACATTCCCGTCCCATATTGATCATTTATATTTATATGTCTGTGCCGGCAGAGGGGCAAAACCTCTCAGACGCCGGCCTTATTTTTTTCGGCGGTTTATCTGAGACATGACAAGAGTGACCATGCTGTCGATCTGTTTCTTCTCCTCGTCGGAGCGGCCCTCCTTTAAAATTTCAAGAATGAGGGAGGTCTCCTCGGGGGAGAAGCGGATCCCCTTCCTGTTTGCGGAGGAGATGAGTGCCATCATGGCGGCCGCCAGCGTGTTTCCGCTCTTTCCGGAGGTCTGCGCCGCCGCTGTTTTGATGAGCTCCAGCTTGACAGGGTCAATATGTTCCATCGCCGGGTGATTCATCCAATCCTGTGCCATTGTCGTTCACTCCTTTTCTGTTATCATCGCTGCCCTCTTCTGTGCCCTCGCGGCATCTGTCTTCCCGTCCGCCATCCTCCCGGACATCGTCCTCCCGGGGCGTGCCCTGGAAAAGGTTCATCATATTCAGGATATCTCCCGTGCCCCCCGGATCCGCCCCTGACATGTCCGGGAAACCCATGCCGGACAGATCCATGTCCTTCATCATCTCCATCATACTCATGGCGGAGAGGATACTGTCCACGGCTCCTTCATTTTCCCCCATATAGGGCTTCAGCTCCTCCAGCATCTCCGTGAAGGAGGGAGGCGTGCTCTGGAACTCCTTCCGCTCCGGACCCCGGGAGAAAATGCCGAAGTAGCGGATCGTATTCTGAAGCTCTGTGAACCGGATGAAAAAGGCGAGCATCCTCTGCGCGGCAGGAGGGGTATAGGGCAGCAGGAGCTTCAGCATCTGCAGTTCCCCGGAGGATGTGAGAGTGTCAAAGGGAGTCATGGGAAGCGGCGTCCGTTTATCCATACAGCCCACCTGTCTGAAGCGTTGTAACTATATATATGGATGAAAAGGGATAAATATGACAGCGCAAAAGGAGGCTGCGCCCGACAGACGCACATATCCATCGGACGCAGCCGTATCATTTGCTGTTAGCAGCAGCCGTTTCCTCCGAAACCGCCGCAGCAGCACAGGAGAAGGATGATCCACAGGCAGTTGTCGTTTCCGCAGCCACATCCGTAGTCGCCGCCGCCCCGTCCGAAGCCGCCGCAGCAGCACAGAAGAAGGATGATCCACAGACAGCTGTTTCCTCCAAATCCACTTCCGCATCCACAGCCGGAACGTACACCGGAGTCACATCCGCATCCGCAGTTCGATGATAAATCGCTCATTTGATTGCCTCCAACATATTTTGTTTACAGTACATCATATGCTTTGCTCCGGGATGTGTGAAAAAGAAATTTTAGAGAGTGTCAAGAAAAAATGCTTGACAGCGGAAAAGCTTTGGTATATGATAACACAGGTGATTTGAGATGGATGATTTTTTAAAGCAGACATTGCTATATGATTTTTACGGAGAGCTTCTGACCAGTCACCAGAAAGAGATCTACGAGCAGTCCGTGCTGGAGGATCTGTCCCTTGGCGAGATCGCCCAGGCGGCGGGGATCAGCAGACAGGGAGTCCACGATCTGGTAAAGCGCTGCGACAGGACGCTCCAGGGGTATGAAGACAAGCTTCATCTGGTGGAGAAATTCCTTGCCGTCAGGGAGAAGGTACACCGGATAGGCCAGGTGCTTGACCGGTATGATCCGGAGGACAACAGCCAGCTGGCCCGGGAGATCAGAGAGATAGCAAGAGAGATCATAGACGAATTGTAGTTTGTAATAGAGCAGCAAAGAGGAGTTGGAGAATGGCTTTTGACAGTCTGACAGAAAAACTTCAGAATGTGTTCAAGAACCTGCGGAGCAAGGGACGGCTGACAGAGGACGATGTCAAAGAGGCGATGAAGGAGATCAAGCGGGCTCTCCTGGCCGCTGATGTCAACTTCAAGGTCGTGAAAGGCTTCATTAAGAACGTGCAGGAGAGAGCCATCGGGCAGGACGTGATGAACGGGCTGAACCCGGGACAGATGGTCATCAAGATCGTCAATGAGGAGCTGGTTGCCCTCATGGGATCCGAGACCACAGAGATAAGGCTCCAGCCTGGAAGCGCCATCACTGTTATTATGATGGCAGGTCTCCAGGGTGCAGGTAAGACAACGACCACCGCAAAACTGGCGGGAAAATATAAACTGAAAGGGAAGAAACCTCTCCTTGTGGCCTGTGACGTATACCGTCCGGCCGCTATCAAACAGCTCCAGGTGAATGGAGAAAAGCAGGGAGTGGAAGTCTTTTCCATGGGTGACAGCCACAAGCCGGCGGACATCGCCAGGGCAGCTTTGGAGCATGCCCGCAAGAACGGCAACAATCTGGTGATCCTGGATACAGCGGGCCGTCTTCACATTGATGAGGATATGATGGCAGAGCTCCAGGAGATCAAGGAGACTGTGGAAGTACACCAGACGATCCTGGTGATCGATGCCATGACCGGACAGGATGCGGTCAATGTGGCGGAGGAATTCAACCAGAAGATCGGCATCGACGGTGTCATCGTCACCAAGCTGGACGGCGACACAAGAGGCGGTGCGGCCCTGTCTGTCAAGGCAGTGACCGGCAAGCCGATCCTCTACGTGGGTATGGGAGAGAAGCTGTCGGATCTGGAGCAGTTCTATCCGGACCGGATGGCGTCCCGAATCCTTGGCATGGGCGATGTGCTGACCCTCATCGAGAAGGCAGGAGCCGAGATCGACGAGGAGAAGGCCAAAGAGATGACCCGCAAGATGAAAAAAAACCAGTTCGATTTCGACGACTTCCTGGAGAGCACCAAGCAGATGAAGAAGATGGGCGGGCTCTCCGGTATCATGAGCATGCTTCCCGGCATGGGCGCCATGGGCGGCCTGGGCGGTAAAAAGGGGATGCAGTTAGATGACAGCCAGGCCGAGGAGGCCGAGAAAAAGATGGCGCGGATGGAGGCCATGATCTATTCCATGACTCCGGCGGAGCGCCGTGACCCGGATCTTCTGAATCCTTCGAGAAAGCACCGCATCGCAAAAGGCGCAGGTGTGGACATCAGCGAGGTAAACCGCATGGTCAAGCAGTTTAACGAGATGAAGAAGATGATGAAGATGATCGGAAAAGGTGGTAAAAAGGGAAAATTCAGATTACCTTTTTAACCAGCACAGGCGTGTACAGCGCATGTGCCATATAGATCAATAAATATGTGGAGGTGAAACAAAATGGCAGTAAAGATCAGATTAAAGAGAATGGGACAGAAGAAGGCTCCTTTCTATAGAATTGTTGTAGCTGACTCCAGATCCCCAAGAGATGGCAGATTCATCGAGGAAATCGGCACTTACGATCCGAATCAGGATCCCAGCGTCTTCAAAGTAGACGAGGAGGCCGCTAAGAGATGGCTGAACAACGGTGCGCAGCCTACAGAGGTAGTAGGAAAGATTTTCAAGGCAGCAGGCATTGAAAAATAATACTGGGAGGTGCGCAGTATGAAAGAACTAGTGGAAGTCATCGTCAAAGCACTTGTAGATGATCCCGAGAGCGTTGTTGTGACAGAGAAGGAAGAAGGCCGCACAACCATTGTGGAAGTGAAAGTGGCTGACTCAGATATGGGTAAAGTCATCGGCAAGCAGGGGCGTATCGCCAAGGCAATCCGCGCTGTCGTGAAAGCAGCAGCCTCAAAAGAAGATAAGAAAGTGGTAGTAGATATCGCTGGTTAAGAAAAAGAGCGGGTCCAGGAAGGGACAAAGAGACAGTATGTCGGGATCTTCCGGGACACGCTTTTCTTTACAAGGAGAATAAAGATGGAAAAACAACTGCAGGCAGGCGTCATCACCTCCACCCACGGCATCCGCGGCGAGGTGAAGGTATTTCCCACCACAGATGACGCACAGTATTTCAGAGAGCTGAAAAAAGTATATCTTGACACTGGAAAAGAACAGATCCCCCTGGAGATCGAACATGTAAAATTCTTCAAGCAGTTCGCTATCCTGAAATTCAAGGGGATCGATAACATAAACGACATAGAAAAATACAAAGGAAAGAGCCTTATGATCGACAGGGAGGACGCCTCCCCCCTGGGGGAGGACGAGTACTATATCGGCGATATGATCGGCATGGACGTCTACACCGACGAGCCGGCGGAGCACTTCGGCGTTCTTAAGGACGTGCTGGAGACCGGGGCCAACGATGTGTACATCATCGACTCTGACTGCCACGGGGAGGTTCTCATCCCGGCTATCCGCCAGTGCATCCTCAGCGTTGACACAGAAAAAAATGAGATGTACATTCATCTGATGGAGGGACTTCTGCCATGATGCACTTTCATATTATGACGCTTTTCCCGGACATGGTGATGTCCGGCCTTGGCACCAGCATTACAGGCCGGGCCATCGCAAACGGCCTTCTCTCCATAGAGGCTGTCAACATCCGGGACTATGCCTTCAACAAACACAACAGCGTGGACGACTATCCCTACGGCGGAGGCGCCGGCATGCTGATGCAGGCGGAGCCGGTGTACCTGGCCTACAGGGCCATTGAGGAACAGATCGAGAGGCGCAGGGCGGAAAGCGAAGGAGGCCAGGACGGCCGGCCCTGCGCTGCGCAGGGCGGCGCAAAGACAAGGGTCATCTATCTCTCCCCCCAGGGGCAGACCTTCAACCAGGAGATGGCCCAGGAGCTGGCCAGGGAGGAGGACCTGGTGCTCCTCTGCGGCCACTATGAGGGCATCGATGAGAGGGTGCTGGAGGAGATCGTGACAGACTACGTCTCCATCGGGGATTACGTGCTCACCGGCGGGGAGCTGCCCGCCATGGTCATGGTGGACACTATCTCCCGCCTTGTGCCGGGAGTCCTCCACAATGACGTGTCCGCGGAATTCGAGAGCTTCCAGGACAATCTCCTGGAGTATCCCCAGTATTCCCGCCCGGAGGTGTGGCATGACAAGCAGGTGCCTCCCATCCTTCTGTCCGGACACCACGCCAATATCGAGAAGTGGCGGCGGGAGCAGTCTGTCATCCGCACGGCTATGAGGCGTCCGGATCTCCTTGCGAAGGCGGAGCTGACGGAAGCGGAGAGACGGCTGGCGGAGGGGATCCTGGAGAAGAAAGAGATTTCTGGAGATGAGAGAGCTTAAGGGAACACTTGAGGAAAATCTAAGCAATTGCGGGAAAATTCCGAAAAATAGTTGCGAAAGGCAGTGGAAAATGCTATTATAATTGCAATTATATAATTTAAACAACTATTACATCATATTGAGACAATGCGCAATGGAGTGTTATGGGCAGTTGTCGGTTCGAAGAGTTCCGCCAGAGGGACTCTTTTCTTTTTTTATGGACATCCGGCGCTGTTACGCTTACGTCATTGATCTCAGGAAAGACGGGTGAGAGAGGATCATGGGCACAACAGCGGCCGAGATTAAAAAGAGAGCAGAGGAGCTTCGCGGGCAGATCACAGCAGACAGGAGGCATCTCCATCAGATACCGGAGATCGGGATGGATCTGCCAGGGACAGCGGACTACATCAGGAGACGTCTGGACGAGATGGGAATACCGTGGAAGAACTGTGGCGGGGATCTCCCGGAGAAGGTGACAAAGGATTTTGTGGAGGCGGGATTTCCCCGGATGGAGAGAGCAGTGGGGATCACAGCTGTCATCGGACACGGAAGCCCCTGTATTCTGCTGCGGGCGGACATGGATGCCCTCCCCATACGGGAGGACAATGATCTGGATTTTAAGTCTGAGAACGGCTGGGGGCACATGTGCGGCCACGACAGCCACGTTGCCATGCTCCTGGGGGCGGCCCAGATCCTGAAGGAGAGGGAGGACTCTTTAAAAGGCACGGTCAAGCTGGTATTCCAGCCCGGCGAGGAGACAGGAGCCGGGGCAAGAGTCCTGGTGGAGAACGGCCTTCTGGAAAATCCGAAGGTCGACGCCGCCTTTGGCATTCACGTCCAGTCTGTCACTAAGACCGGAGAGCTGGGGTATGCGGTGGGCGTCAACTCCGCTTCCCTGGACACCTTTATCGTGAAGATCAAGGGCAGCGGCGGACACAGCTCCCAGCCACAGCTGTGTATTGACCCGCTGATGATCATGAACCAGATCTACCAGGCTGTCAATCTACTGGCCACAAGGGAGGCAGATCCGGCGGCTACAGTGGCCCTGACCTGCGGCGTGGCGAAGGGAGGAACAGCCGTCAACATCATCCCCGACGAGGCAGAGCTTCACATCGGCGTGCGGACCCTGGATGTACAGGCGGCAGAGCATCTGACAAAGCGCATCCCGGAGCTCATTGATCACTATGTGAAGGCCTGGAGAGGGGACTATGACATGACTGTGTTCCATACGCCCTGCACCTACAGCGACGAGAAGCTGTGCAGGGAGCTTGTCCCCTTCGCGGAGGAGATCCTTGGAAGAGAGAATGTCAGTCAGATCCCGCCCATGACCGGGACGGAGGACTTTGGATACATTACAAAGGAGGTGCCGGGCATGTTCGCCTTTATCGGGGCCGGACAGCCGGGAAACGCGCCCCTACACAATCCCCACATGGTGCTGGACGAGGATGTGCTCCCTCTGGGAGCTGCCCTTCACGCCTACACAGCCATCTCATGGCTGGACCTGCAGGGGTAGAAAGCCGGCCTCCAGGGCGTAAAAAGCGAATATCATCATAGAGAAGTATCATCATAAAGAGAAAGAGAGTGAAGAAAATGGACAAGAAAACATCCAGGAGCAAAGGGTTCCATATGCCCCATGTATTTATCATCCTGCTGCTCATCATGTTGTTCGTGGTGGCGCTGTCCTACATCATCCCAAGCGGAAGCTACGAGCGGATCACAGACGAGGCAACGGGCATATCAGTGGTGGATCCGGACACATTCCAGTACGTGGAAAATGAAAATCCCATCACATTTATGAACTATTTTGAGGCGGTGTACAACGGCTTTGTCAACGGAGCCACTATCATGGGTACTCTGTTCATCAGCTCCGGCGTGATCTATCTTCTGGAGGTCAGCGGAGCCTTCGGAGCCGGGATCGGCGCTATCCTGAAACGGACAAAGGGCAGGGAATTCTCTGTTGTATGGATTTTCTACACGATCTTTGTCATTTTCGGCGTCCTGGGCTACGGGGAGGCCGCCTACCCCTTTTACCCGCTGGCAGTGAGCATCGGGTTTGCCCTGGGATATGACAGGATCGTAGGCACCGGGCTGGCCATCGTGGGGAGCACAGTGGGATTTACCTCCGGGCTCATGAACATGTTTACCACCGGTGTCTCCCAGCAGATCGTAGGACTTCCCATGTTTTCCGGAATCGGCTACCGGGCGGTGGGCCTGGCGGTATTTTATCTGATCGGCCTTGTGGGACTCTACAATTACTGCCGGAAAATACGGAAGGATCCGGCAAAAAGCATTGTGAGTGAAGAGTACATGAATCAGAAAGCGGAAGAGCAGGTGGCCCACACAGAGGAGATGACGGGCAGGAGAGTGCTTGGACTTCTGGCATTTCTTATTGTCATTGTCATTCAGGGCTACGGCTGCATCAGGCTGGGATGGTCCTTTGCCCAGATTGCGGCCCTGTATGTGATGTTCGGCATTGTGCTGACTGCCATCTTCCGGTTCAGCCCAAGCGAGGCCTGCCAGCTCTTCTGCAAAGGAGCTACCAGAGTCTTCGCGGCGGCCTTCGCCGTGGGCCTGGCCCAGTCTGTAGTCGTGCTCATGAACCAGGCCTGCATTATGGACACCATCGTGCACGCCATGGCGGAATTCCTGCAGAACAAGAGCGCGATCCTGGCGCTGCTGATCGTATTTGTGTTTGTGACCCTGTTTAACTTCCTGGTCGTATCGGGAAGCGGAAAGGCGGTCATCATCATGCCGATCCTTCAGCCCCTTGGAAAGATCCTGCACATCAACCAGCAGGTGCTTGTGCTCACCTACCAGTACGGCGATGGCATCACCAACAGCTTCTGGCCGGGGAGCTCCCTTGTCCAGCTGTCCATGTGCGGCGTGGACTACGGCTCCTGGATCAGGTTCTGCTGGAAGATTTATCTGTCGTTTATTGTGAGCGCCTTTATCCTGATTATGATCGCCTACGGTATCGGCTACGGCCCGTTCTGAGTAAAAGAGTGTGAAACAGCGGAAATTTTCCTTGCAATTCTTCTGTGCATATGCTATGATAAAATGCGTTGTGAGAAGATAGAGATGGTCCTCTGATACGCTTCCGCGCTGAGGCGGGAATAGAGAAATGTATTAAGAACGTCCGAATAACAAGGAGGTCACACAATGAACGATATCATTAAGAACATTGAAGCTGAGCAGCTCAAAGAGAACGCGCCTGAGTTCAGAGTAGGCGACACCGTAAAGGTTTACGGAAAGATCAAAGAGGGAAACCGTGAAAGAATCCAGGTTTTTGAGGGAACAGTCCTGAAAAAACAGGGTGGAAGCACAAGAGCAACATTTACTGTGAGAAAGAATTCCAACGGAGTAGGTGTTGAGAAGACATGGCCGCTCCATTCTCCTAACGTAGAGAAGGTTGAGGTTGTCCGCAGAGGTAAAGTGAGACGCGCAAAACTGAACTACTTAAGAGACCGCGTAGGAAAAGCAGCCAAGGTAAAAGAATTAGTAAAATAAGAAAACAAAGAGGAAGGGACAAATACATACAGTATCTTGTCCCTTTTATGCTATACAGGGAATTCTGACAGGAAAAGAATTATGAGAGGATTAAAATTCAGAAGAAGACGGCGCAGAAGAAATAAATTTCGCATAGAGATGCTCAGGCCGGTGGCTGTGTGGGCGGGCAAGATTGCCATTGTGTGCCTGTTTGCCTTTGTCTTCGTGTGGTATTTCGGGCAGAGAGTGGCCGTGGTGGGAGATTCCATGAACCCGATCCTGAACAACGGGGACATAGCGCTTGTAAACCGGATCGTATATGATGCCACAGCGCCCAAAAGGGGAGACATTATTGTCTTTAAGCCAAAGGGAAATGAGAATTCCCACTACTATATCAAGCGGATCATTGGGCTCCCCGGCGAGAAGGTGCAGATCCTGGAGGGCGAGATCTACATTGACGGAGAGAAGCTTGAGGAGGACTACGGAGTCAGCGAGATCACGGATCCCGGCATTGCGGCGGAGGAGATCGAGCTGGAGGGAAATGAGTTCTTTGTACTGGGAGACGACCGGGAGAACAGCGAGGACAGCCGCATGGCAGATGTGGGCAATGTGAAGCGTTCCTATATATATGGAAAGGCCTGGTTTGTCATCTCGCCCTGGGAGAATTTTGGGTTTGTGCGCTCCTGAGGACACGGTTTTTCAGAGCACACGTTTTCAATCATTGTTTTTAATTAATAAGGAGGAAACACATGCATTTTCAGTGGTATCCCGGCCATATGACAAAGGCCAAGCGGATGATGCAGGAAAATATAAAGCTGATCGATCTGGTGATCGAGCTGACAGACGCCCGGATCCCGGTGAGCAGCCGGAACCCGGATATCGACGATCTGGGGAAGAACAAAGCCAGACTGATCCTTCTGAACAAGGCGGATCTTGCGGAGGAAAAGTGGAATGACGCCTGGATGGAGTATTTCCAGGCAAAGGGCTTTTCCTGTGTCAAGGTCAACTCCAAAAAGGGAGGCGGGGTAAAGAGCATCCACGCTGTCATCCAGGAGGCCTGCAAGGAGAAGATCGAGAGAGACCGGAAGAGAGGAATCCTGAACAGGCCGGTGCGCGCCATGGTGGTGGGCATTCCCAATGTGGGCAAATCCACCTTTATCAACGCCCTGGCCGGGAAGGCCTGCGCCAAGACGGGAAACAAGCCCGGCGTGACAAAGGGAAAGCAGTGGATACGGCTCAACAGGAATGTGGAGCTTCTGGATACCCCGGGTATTCTCTGGCCGAAGTTCGAGGATCAGTCTGTGGGAATGAAGCTGGCCTTTATCGGTTCTATCAAGGATGAGCTCCTGCAGAGAACAGAGCTTGCCGCGGAGTTTGTGAAGTTCATGCAGCGGCATTACCCCGGCGTCCTGGCGGAGAAGTATGAGACCAGCGAGGAGGGGGAGGCCTATGCTGTCCTGGAGGGGATAGCAAGGAGCCGCCATTGCCTTGTGCGGGGGAACGAGCTGGATCTGGAGAAGGCGTCCGCCCTGCTCCTGGATGATTTTCGGGACGGCAGGCTGGGCAGGCTGACACTGGAATATCCGGATCAGATATGATAGAATTTTATTTGATAGTAAAAAGAAGGCAGGATGAATAGAAAATGGCAAGACGCAGACGAGAGAAAGAACACGGCATATTCCGGGAGCTCCTGGGATGGCTTGTATATATACTGATCATTATAGGGCTGAGCTATCTGATCATCACCTATGTGGGACAGAGGACCATGGTCAGCGGACAGTCCATGGAGCCCACCCTGAGCAACGGCGACAATCTGATCGTGGATAAGATCTCCTACCGGTTCCGGGATCCTCAGAGATACGATATCATTGTATTCCCGTATAAATACGAGGAGGATACCTACTATATCAAGAGGATTATCGGCATGCCCGGCGAGACGATCCAGGTCATCGGCGGCTATGTCTATATCAACGGGGAGCTGCTGGAGAGCGATATCTACGGGGCGGAGCCTATGGAGAGCGGACAGCTTGCGGATCAGCCCATCACCCTGGGAGATGACGAGTACTTTGTGCTGGGAGATAACCGGAACCACAGCTCTGACAGCCGTGATCCCAGCGTTGGGGTGCTCAAAAGGAGCGACCTTCTGGGCCGGGCCTGGGTGCGCATCTATCCATTTGACAAGATAGGATTTATCAGGCATGAATAAACGGGAAGAAGAAAAGAAGAGAAGACAGGAAGAGAGGCTGAAAAAGGAGCTGGCCCGGCTGGAGGCCATGAGCGTGTACGAGAGGGAGTATGCTGCCTGCGGCGCCATCTGCGGCATCGACGAGGCCGGCCGTGGCCCTCTGGCAGGCCCGGTGGTGGCGGGAGCTGTCATCCTTCCGAAGGATGAGCAGATTTTGTATGTAAATGACTCCAAGAAGCTGTCGGAGAAAAAGCGTGAGCTGCTCTACGATGAGATCACGGAGCGGGCCCTGGCCGTGGGCGTGGGGATTGTGGGACCGGAGCGGATCGATGAGATCAATATCCTCCAGGCGACCTACGAGGCCATGCGCCTGGCAGTGGGACAGCTGGAGATGCGGCCGGATATTCTGTTGAACGACGCAGTCACCATACCGGGAATAGACATTCAGCAGGTGCCTATCGTCAAGGGAGATGCCAAGAGCGTCTCCATCGCGGCGGCCAGCATCATCGCCAAGGTCACCAGGGACAGGCTGATGCGGGAGTACGACCAGGTTTTTCCGGAGTACGACTTTGCCTCCAACAAGGGGTATGGCACGAAGAGCCACATTGAGGCGCTGAAGGCTCTCGGCCCCACACCCATACACAGGAGGACATTTATCCAGCACTTTGTGCAGTGACGGAGACGACAGGCTGACGTGAGGACAATATGGGAGCAGGCATGCCGGCAGAAGGCGGATGACAGGACAGATATCAGGACAGAAGCAGGACAACAGAAGGCAGACCGGAGCGGTCTATGAGAGGAAGGCGGGAGCCTATCTGGAAAGGCAGGGCTATGAGATCCTGCAGTACAATTACAGATGCCGGGCGGGAGAGATCGACATCGTGGCCCGGGACGGCTCTTTTCTTGTCTTCTGCGAGGTGAAATACAGGAAGACAGCAGGCAAGGGCTGGGCTGTCGAGGCCGTGACGCCCGGAAAGCAGAGGACCATCTCAAGGTGCGCCCTCTTTTATCTGATGGAGCATCACCTGACAGGCGCCTCCTGCCGCTTTGATGTGGTGGGCATTGACGGCGCGTCGGAGAGGATTACGCTGATCAAGGGCGCCTTTGACTATGAGGAGTGAAGACATGGGAATTGGGTTAAAATACAAAGATGAGAGGCACATATTTGACGAGAGGGAAAAGGACGGTGTCCCCTATCTCTCCTTTCCTCTTCTGGAGCAGACGGGGATCGTGAACCAGGGATTTTCCACCAGGCTGGGGGGAGTCAGCCAGGGCGGCTGCGCTTCCATGAATATCAGCACCCACAGAGGAGACGCCCCGGCGGCTGTGGAGGAGAACCGAAGGAGGATCGCCTCCGCCGTCGGTGTGGACCCGGAGAAGATGGTCTACACCTGCCAGACCCACACAACCAATGTGGCTCTTGTTACCGGGGAGGATGCGGGGAAAAGCCTGCCGGAGACGGACGGCATGATCACCCGGACACCGGGGCTGTGCCTGGTCACCTTCTATGCGGACTGTGTCCCCCTCTATTTTGTGGATCCGGTCAGAAAAGCCGTGGGGCTTTCCCACTCCGGCTGGAGAGGGACTGTCGGCGACATGGCCGGCGTGACCGTGGGAATGATGGGGGAGGTGTTCGGGAGCCGGCCGGAGGATATCCTTGCCGCCGTAGGCCCCTCCATCTGTCAGGACTGCTACGAGGTCAGCGAGGATGTGGTCAGCCAGTTCAGGGAGAGTTATCCAGCAGAGGAGTGGGAAGAGCTGTTTTACCAGAAGGAGGAGCAGAGGAAGAAGGGCAAATACCAGCTTGACCTCTGGAGGGCCAATGAGCTCAATCTTCTGAGGGCAGGCCTTCTGCCGGAGCACATTGCCGTGACCAACCTCTGCACCTGCTGTAATCCCGGTCTTCTGTTTTCCCACAGAGTGACCGGCTGGAACAGAGGAAACCTGAGCGCGTTTCTGGCTCTGAAGGAATAGATCTGAAGAAGTAGACCTGTTTACATCATAAGGAGGAAAATATCTGTGAATACAGACGAGATAGCTGAGACAACCCAGGAGACAGTGGAGAATGTCAATTTGCTGCTTCAGTTTATAGAGGACCATATCCCGGATATGATCGGATTTGGGTTCAAGATCCTCTTTGCGGTCATTTTGCTCATTGTCGGGAAATATATCATAGGGGCTGTCCGCAGGCTGACGGCAAAGGCCTTTGCCCGCTCCAACGCGGACACGGGAGTGAGTCAGTTTACGGACTCCATCATCAAGTACGGCCTGTATACAGTGCTGGTCATCCTTGTGGTGACCAGCTTTGGAGTCAACCTTTCCTCCATCACGGCGATCCTGGCAGCCGCCGGTGTAGCCGTCAGCCTGGCGCTGCAGGATGTGATCTCCAACTTTGCGGGCGGGGTTCTGATCCTGACACTGAAGCCCTTTGCTGTGGGTGACTATATTATAGAGGACAACAATAAAAATGAGGGGACTGTCAAGGAGATCCAGCTGTTCCACACAAAACTGACCACGGTGGACAACAAGACCATTGTGATCCCCAACGGGATGCTGACCAACAACAGTCTCACCAACGTGACCGCCAAGGATGAGCGGCAGCTTGACCTGCGGATCGACATTTCCTATGAGTCAGATCTGCGGAAAGCAAAGGGGATACTGGAGGACATGCTGAAAAGTACGCCCGGTATACTGAGGGACATGGAGACATCCGTCTTTGTGGACTCCCTTGGCACGAGCAGCGTGGTCCTTGGAATCCGGGCCTGGACCAGAATGGAAGATTACTGGCCTGTAAGGTGGAAGCTGCTGGAGGACATTAAACTGACCTTTGACGAGGAGGGAATCAATATCCCCTACACCCAGATCACTGTGCACAGCGCCGGAAAAGAGTAAAGGAGATGGCCGCTGAAAATCGCTGACGAAGAGGCCGCAAAAGAAGAGGGGGAAGAAAATGCCAACGAGAAAAGAGATGAAGCGAAGGGCCAGAAGAGCCCTGAAAAGACATTATATCATGTATGTGGCGATTTGCCTGATCGCAGCCTATACAGGATCGGAGTTTGCCTCCTCCCTGGATGCGCTGGACGTAACGCCGTCTGCGGGCTATTACGAGACAGAGACCCGTCTGGAGAGCCCGTCAGGGATTAACGAGGGCTTTGCGGACGTGATGTTCGATCTTCTGGAGGGGGACGAGGAGGATGGCAGGACCTTGTCCGAGGAGATCAAGGCGGAGGAGATTGAAGAGTCTAAAAGCGGAAACCCGGCCTTGGGGAGAACAAGAGGTGTACTCGCCGGCCTTGTGAACAATGTGACGTCGGGCTCTATCGTGGTCAGTATGCTGGCAGCTCTCCACTCCCTGACAGGCTCAGAAAATCTTGCCATATTGATCCTTATCCTTCTGGGGACGGCCGTCCTTTTCTCCATGTGGTTTTTCTTTGTAAATATATTCAAGGTGATCTCAAGGAGAGTATTTCTGGAGGGGCGTATTTACGAGAAGGTTCCTTTTCAGCGGATGCTGTTTCTTCTGCGGGTGAAGAAATGGACCAAGGTGAGCTGTACCATGTTCCTTGTCTCTCTGTACCAGATGCTCTGGAGCCTGACCATCGTGGGAGGAGTCATCAAATATTTTTCCTATTATCTCGTCCCCTACATCGCTGCGGAAAATCCGGATATCTCTCCCAGAGAGGCCATCAATCTGTCCCGCAGGCTGATGAAGGGGCGCAAGTGGGAGTGCTTTGTGTTTGAAGTGTCCTTTTTCCCCTGGCTTCTTTTGGGCGTTGTTACACTGGGACTTACAGAGGTGCTGTATTCCAATCCCTACAGGGCTGCTGCCTTCAGTGAGTACTACGCCGACATTCGGGCAGAGGCAAAGAAGGCTCATATGAAGGGCAGTGAGCTTCTGAATGACACCTATCTGTATGAGATGCCGGAAGACGAGCTGATCTATCTTGCCTACGAGGATGTCATCTCCGCACTGATCCGGGGGCCAAAGGATGTCCTGAAGCTGTCCGGCGTGAGGAAATTTTTCGCGGATTACCTGGGCGTGCTGCTCACCAACTCAAAGAAGGAAAAAGAGTACGAGCAGATGCAGGCCCGTCTGGTAAAGATGGAGCTTTTGAAGGATGCCGTGGACAGGAAGGCGTATCCCAGCAGGCTTTCCGCAGTCCCGGAGGTGGAGAAGAGAAAGAGGATCGAGACGATCCATTATCTCAGGCATTATTCCATCTGGTCCATTATCCTTCTATTCTTTATCTTCTCCGTGATCGGGTGGACCTGGGAGGTCAGCCTCCATCTGGTGACGGACGGCGAATTTGTCAACAGAGGTGTGCTACACGGGCCCTGGCTTCCCATCTACGGAGCCGGCGGCGTGCTGATTTTAATGCTGCTCAACAGGCTGAGAAAACGCCCGGTGCTGGAGTTCGTCGGCATTGTCGTCCTCTGTGGCTGTGTGGAGTATACGACCTCCCTCGTCCTCGAGATTCTTCACGACGGGGAGAGATGGTGGGATTACAGTGGATATTTTCTGAACCTGAACGGGAGGATCTGCGCGGAGGGACTGCTCGTGTTCGGCATAGGAGGCATAGCTATCGTATACATGCTGGCGCCTCTGCTTGACAACCAGATCCAGCGCATACGCTCCTGGATCCTGATCCCCCTGTGCCTGATGCTTCTGACAGGGTTTGCGATAGACAATATCTACTCGGCTCAGTATCCAAACAGCGGAAAAGGAATTACAGATTATGAGGAGAAAGCAGCGTGCTCGCAGTATATTTATCCCCCCTATACATACTTGTAAATGCTTATATTTTCTGGAGGCTGATACAGTGGCTCACAGCGTGCTGCGGCGGCTTTAAAAGGCTGCCGGCGCGCATTGGCGCAGGTATTGTGTATCTGTTCTTTGCCACCTCCCTGCTGGTGGGATTTCTCCTGCCGGCAGGAGGTGCCCAGCGGTTCTTTAAGTCCGTGGGCAACTACTGGCTGGGCGTGCTTTTGTACACAGTCCTTGTGCTGGCTGCAGTGGAGCTGATCCGTCTCTTTGCCTGGCTTGCGGGGCGCCGCCGGAGGAGAGGAAAGCAGCCGGCGGAAGAGAATATGGAAGGAAAAGCGCATGCCTCGGCCCTGGCCCCGGACCGGGGAAGGCGGGTGGCCGCGGGAGGCGCGGCCCTTCTCCTCATTGCGGCTCTGTCTGTGTGGGGCGCAGTGAACGCCAGGATCATCCACACCACGGACTACCAGGTGTCTGTAGACAAGAGGGCAGGAGAGCTGGAGGAGCTGAAGGTGGTGCTGACAGCGGACCTGCATCTGGGCTACAATATCGGCTGCAGGCAGATGGAGGACATGGTGGAGAAGATCAACCGGGAAAATCCCGACCTGGTGGTCATTGCAGGGGATATCTTTGACAATGAGTACGAGGCCCTGGATGACCCGGACAGGCTGGCGGAGATCCTCGGCGGCATCTCCTCCAGGTACGGCGTCTACGCCTGCTACGGGAACCACGATATACAGGAGAAGATACTGGCCGGCTTTACCTTTGGCGGCAAGGGCGGGAAAAAAGAGAGCGATCCCAGGATGGATGATTTTCTTGAGAAGGCGGGTATCACTCTTCTCCAGGATGAGGGCGTGCTCATCGACGACAGCTTCTATCTCTTTGGCAGGGCGGACGCTGGGAAGCCGGGGAGAGGGATCACAGTCCGGAAGACGCCGGAGGAGATCACGGCTGACATGGATCTGACTAAGCCCGTCCTTGTGCTGGATCACGAGCCAAAGGAGCTCCAGGAGCTGGCGGACGCAGGTGTTGATGTGGATCTGGGCGGGCACACCCACGATGGACAGATGTTTCCCGGCAACATTGTCATGAAGTTTCTGTGGGAAAATCCCTGCGGCTATCTGAAGAAGGATCAGATGCACAGCATCGTCACCTCCGGCGCGGGGCTCTTTGGCCCCAATATGCGGGTGGGGACAAAGGCGGAGATCTGCGTGGTGGATATCCGTTTTGAGGGGGAGTAGAGGAACCGCGGAAAAGAGAATTTGTGCGGAAAATAGTGAAAAAACTTCTTGCATTTCGGCGGAAATACGATATAATATTAGTTGTGGCTTTCGCAAAAAGCTGCTAAGCCGGAATAGCTCAGTCGGTAGAGCACTTCACTCGTAATGAAGGGGTCGTCAGTTCGAGTCTGATTTCCGGCTTTTATAGAGAAGGAGGAACCTTTTGGGCTCCTCCTTTTCGTTTTATATTTTGCTTTTTATGCCGGACCCACTACAATGCGGCCCTCCCTGGCAAACCCTACAGGAAGACAGCACAGCTCGGCAGTGGCGCAGAATTTGTCTGCGCAGCTAATGATCCACGCCTCCCTGCTCGTGGGAAGGGGGCCCAGCGGGAACATGTGTGACAGGATCGCCAGACGTTCCTTCTCAGAGATCTCAAACCGTTCCTGGCTGTTTCTTGCGGCCACCTTCGGGTGGTAAAATGCCTGGAATTCCTTGACCGGTTTGGGATCGCTGAATTTATAGAGAAAGAAATCATGGAGGAGACCGGCCCTTGCGGCCACCCGCTCGTCACATCCAAGCCTCCTGGCCATTTTCCAGGAAATGTAAGATACGTTCAGGCTGTGGATCAGCCGTGTCGTCTTCAGGTGCTGGATATATCCCGACAGCTTTCGAAACTCCTCGTCCTCCAGAATATCTCTGACGATCTCCACATACTCTGAGGAAATATCCTCCGTAACCTTAATGTCCATCGGCACTCACTCACTTTCTTTTTATATGGGCATTTTTCTGCTCTTACTTTCTATATAGCTTTCAAAATGAAAAAAGTCAATGAAATTAATGAAAAAATAAGGAAGAATATGTTAGAATAGTAGGGCAGGATTTCAGGAAGGAGAAAAGGAATATGAAACTTACGATACTTGGAACCGGAAATGCGGCAGTTACGGAAGTCTACAACACATGCTTTGCATTTTCAGACGGAGACAGACATTTCCTGGTGGACGCAGGCGGCGGAAACCAGATTTTAAAGAGACTGAAGGATGCGGGGATCCCACTGAAGGACATTCACGACATCTTTATCACACACGAGCATATTGACCATCTTCTTGGGCTGATCTGGCTTGTGCGTATGATCGGACAGAATATGAACAAGGGAAAATACGAGGGAGATCTGCGGATTTACTGTCATGCTGATCTGATCCCGGTGATCAAGACCATCACAGACCTCACCATCCAGAAAAAGGTGACAAAGCACATCGGGGAGCGCATCCAGCTCATTCCGGTGGAGCATGGTGAGACGAGGGAGATCATAGGCTGTCCGGTGACATTTTTCGACATCTACTCCACAAAGGCGAAGCAGTATGGGTTTACGATCATGCTGCCGGGCGGCGTGAAGTTTACCTGTGCGGGAGACGAGCCCTACAATGAGAAGGACTACGAGTTTGTGAAGGGCAGCGACTGGCTCATGCACGAGGCCTTCTGCCTGTACAGCGAGGCGGACGAGTTCGGCCCCTATGAAAAGCACCACAGCACAGTGAAGGAGGCCTGTCAGACAGCTGAGGAGCTTCAGATTCCGAACCTGATCCTCTACCACACAGAGGACAAGAATATTGCCAGGAGAAAAGAGCTCTACACAAACGAGGGAAAAGAATTTTACCACGGCAACCTGTACGTGCCGGACGATATGGAGACCTTTGAGATCTAGGAAGATATAAGGAAAGGGAGGGACGGCTATGCCGGTTACAAGACAGATGATCTTTCCTCTTGCCTTTTATAAAAAGTCCAAATTCAACGGCAGCAAGGGAAAGCTGAACTACCGGATCGAGAAGGTGTTCGGAGATGAAAAGGATGAATTCCTCCTGACAGTCTGGAAGGGGCCCTTCTGCTATGACGCCACGAAGGAGGAGAAGACCACCTACAGGTATCCCTTCAGCGATGAGGGGCTGGACGCCATCGTAGAGCAGCTGAACAAGCTGCCCACAGCAGAATAGAGATCAGAGGAAATAATGGATATGTAAGGCAGCCTGCGTTTTCGGACGCGGCTGCTTTTTTGCTGTCTACTCCCGCCGGGAACTGCTGTCAAACATCCGCCTGCGGTAGAGCCGCTCGAGAAGATTGATGACAGCGTAGAGGAGCATGGCCATGAGGCACAGGAGCACGATGGACATCAGGAGCCAGTCGAGCTTGAACGTCTGGCTGGCGTAGATGATGAGATACCCGAGTCCCTGCCTTGCAGCCAGGAATTCCCCGATGATGACCCCTACCAGGCAGAGCCCGATGTTCACCTTCATTGTGCTGATGAGAGCGGGGATGGAACTGGGGATGACCGCCTTTGTGAGGGCCTGGAGCCGGGTACCGCGGAGGGTATAGATCAGTTTAATCTTCTCCGGCTCCACGGTGCGGAAGGCTGTGTACAGGTTCAGGATGCTGCCGAAGATGGCCACGGACATGCCGGCCACAATGATGGTAGTAGTGGTGGCTCCCAGCCAGACAATGAGGAGAGGGGCCAGGGCGGATTTTGGCAGGCTGTTCAGCACCACCATGTAGGGGTCCAGTATCTCCGAGAGCTTCGGGCATAGCCACAGGGCAACTGCCATCAGAACACTGATGGCAATGACCAGAAGAAAGCTGACGATAGTCTCGTACAGAGTCACCCCGATGTGGAGGAAGATACTGCCGTCCCGTGCCATTTCCAGAAAGCAGACGGCGATCTTTGAAGGGCTGCTGAAGATGAAGGAGTCAATGACCCCTTTGTCTGCGCAGAGCTCCCACAGGCAGAAGAAGCCGATGAGGATCGCGAGCCTGGACAGGATTACGGTCAGGCGGTGCTTTTTTTGACGGTTCAGATAGCGCAGCTGAGCTGCAGATAGTTCATTCATTGCTGTTCAGTTCCTTCCAGATTAGATTGAAATAGGTCTTGAACTCCGGGGCGGCCCGGCGGTTCAGGGGTGTATCGTTTTCAAGGTCAAAGATAAGAGGCAGCGTCTGCCGGATGGTGGCGGGTCTCGGGCTCAGGATGATGACCCGGTCAGCCAGCGACACGGCCTCAGACAGGTCGTGAGTCACCAGGATGGCTGTCTTTTTCTCTTTGCGGATGATCTGTCCTATGTCATCGCTGACCCGGAGCCTTGTCTGGTAGTCGAGAGCAGAGAAGGGCTCGTCGAGGAGCAGAATATCCGGCTCCAGCACCAAGGTCCGGACAAGAGCCGCCCGTTGGCGCATGCCGCCGGAGAGCTGGGAGGGCCTGGCGTTCTCGAACTGGGACAGGCCGTAGGTGTCCAGGAGCTCGTGGGCCTTCTGCCGGGACTTGGTGGTCAGCATGTGCTGTACCTCCAGGCCCAGGATGACATTATTGTAGATTGTCCGCCACTCAAAGAGCTGGTCGTGCTGCAGCATGTAGCCGATATTGGTGGTGCTCTCCCTGAGTTCCTTTCCGCGCACCCGAATCCGTCCCTTCTCCGGTGTGAGCAGCCCGCAGATGAGTGACAGCAGGGTGGATTTGCCGCAGCCGGAGGGACCTACGATGGCAACAAATTCTCCCTCCTTCATTCCAAATGAGATATCTGAGAGTGCAGAGGTCTCTCCATCCATAGTATGATAGGAATAGTAAATATGTTTCAGCTCTAAAATTTCTTCCATGAGAACCTCCCGATATAAATTCCTGAAGCACAGTGAGTATATATTAGTTTATGCCCCGTATCTTAAAGGGTGCTTGCATATGGTGTGAAAATGCCATATACTAGTTACCGGCAATAGATGAATTCGTAAGATGAGGAGGCAGACAGCATGCATACAGATAATGTGCAAAAAGGGAAAAAGATCGTAATCATCGGAGCGGGACATGTGGGCTCCCACTGCGCGCTCAGCCTGGTATATACAGGGGAGGCGGATGAGATTGTTCTTATTGATATAGACAGGGCCAAGGCAGAGGGCCAGGCCAAGGATATCAGCGACGCGGCCGCTGGGCTTGGAAATGCGGTAAAGGTCTATGCGGGAGACTATGCGGACGCGGCAGACGCGGATGTCATGATTATGGCCGCCGGGCGCAGCCGCCGTCCGGGAGAGACAAGACTGGACATGCTGGACGACTCTGTCCGCATGATACAGGATATCATCCCAGGTATTAAGAAGAGCGGCTTTCACGGATTTTTTATCAGCATCTCCAACCCGGCGGATGTGATCTGCGAATATATAAGAAGGGCTGTTGGATTTGACAGGACCAGGGCCTTCTCCACAGGGACCAGTCTGGATACATTCCGACTCTATAAATATATTTCCCAGGCCACAGGCTACAGCACCCAGTCCATCCAGGGCTTCTGCATGGGCGAGCACGGGGACTCCCATGTGCCTGTGTACTCAAGGGTGACGCTGAACGGGAAATCCTTTTTCGAGCTGAGAGAGGAGAGGCCGGACACCATCGGGAAGATCGATCTGGAGCAGATGGAAAAGGATATCAAATGGGAGGGCTTTGCTGAGGTGGAAGGTAAGGGCTGCACAGAGTTTGGCATAGCGGCCGTGGCCTCCAAGTTGGTGAAAGCCATTTTCCATGACCAGAAGCTGATCTGGCCGGTTTCCGTGGCCCTGGAAGGGGAGTACGGCGAGGAAAATGTGGCGGCAGGCGTCCCCTGCGTGATCGGAAAGAACGGCGTGGAGGAGATAGTGAAAGTGGAGCTTACAGCGGATGAGGCGGAAAGATTTCACCAGTCCTGTGGTGTGATCCGCTCCTTCCTGGACAGAGCTGCGGAAGTGAGGTAGCGGGATGGCTGTCAATTATCAGAGAGAGCTGGACCAGCTCCTTGGAAGGCTCCAGGAGGAGAAGCGGGTGCCTGCCCTTCTTCTCCACAGCTGCTGCGCTCCCTGCAGCAGCTATGTGCTGGAGTATCTGAGCAGATATTTTGAGATCACTGTGTTCTACTACAATCCCAATATTTTCCCTGAGAGTGAGTATACGAAGCGGATACTGGAACAGCAGACGCTGATCAGCGAGATGGAGACAGAGCATCCGGTGGCCTTCCTGGCGGGATGCTACGATAAAGAAAAGTTTTACGAGATGGCCAGAGGACTGGAGCATGTAAAAGAGGGTGGCGAACGGTGCATGCGGTGCTATGAGCTGCGGCTTCGGGAGTCGGCCCGGATGGCCAGGGAGGGAGGCTTTGACTATTTCACCACCACCCTCAGTATCAGCCCCATGAAAAACGCGGCAAAGCTGAATGAGATCGGAGAGCGTCTGGGGGAGGAGTACGGAGTGAAATATCTCCTCTCGGACTTCAAGAAAAAGAACGGATACAAGCGCTCTACAGAGCTCTCGAAGGAATACGGACTGTACAGACAGGATTACTGCGGGTGCGAATTTTCCCTAAGAGAGGCCCAAAAACGCAGAAACCAACAGATTTAGTTGTGTTTTTCGGTAGAAGTATGCTAAACTATAGCGTATATATAACATTTTATAAATATTTATACAAATTTATACGAAAGAAAGGGGATCAAAAATGGCACAGTTATGGGGCGGACGCTTCACTAAGGAGACGGATCAGCTCGTATATAATTTCAATGCCTCTATTTCCTTTGACAAAAGGCTGTATGCCCAGGATATAAGAGGAAGCATTGCTCATGTAATGATGCTTGCAAAGCAGGGAATACTGACAGACGCGGACAAGGAGAAGATCGTGGAAGGTCTGGAGGGTATCCTGGATGACATAGAGAAGGGAAGACTGGAAATCTCGGATAAATATGAGGACATTCACAGCTTTGTGGAGGCGGTGCTCACAGAGAGGATCGGAGAGCCGGGAAAGAAGCTGCACACTGGCAGGAGCAGGAATGACCAGGTGGCGCTGGACATGAAGCTCTACACGAGAGATGAGGTGCACCTCATCGACAATCTTTTAAAGGAGCTGCTGTTTGCCATCTTGAATATCATGGAGGAGCACACGGAGACTATCATGCCCGGATTTACCCATCTGCAGAAGGCACAGCCCATCACTCTGGCCCATCACATGGGGGCTTACTTTGAGATGTTCAAAAGGGACCATGAGAGAATGCATGACATTTACCGCAGGATGAACACCTGCCCTCTGGGATCAGGCGCCCTGGCCGGGACAACCTATCCCCTGGACCGGGATTACACGGCAAAGCTCCTTGGATTTGACGGCCCCACGCTGAACAGCATGGACGGCGTGTCAGACCGGGATTACCTTATTGAGCTGCTGGCAGCCCTGGCTACGGTGATGATGCACCTGAGCCGTTTCTCTGAGGAGATCATCATCTGGAACTCCAATGAATATCAGTTTGTGGAGCTGGACGACGCCTACAGTACGGGCAGCAGTATTATGCCCCAGAAGAAAAATCCGGACATTGCGGAGCTTGTCCGGGGCAAGACAGGGCGGGTATACGGCGCTCTCATGTCCCTTCTTACGTCCATGAAGGGAATTCCGCTGGCGTACAACAAAGATATGCAGGAGGACAAGGAGCCGGCCTTCGACGCCATCGACACAGCAAAGGGGTGTATCTCTCTTTTCACAGGCATGCTTCGGACCATCCGGTTCAACAAGGACCGTATGGAGGCCAGCGCACGGCACGGATTTACTAATGCCACAGACGCGGCAGACTATCTGGTGGGCAAGGGAGTGCCCTTCCGGGATGCCCACGGTATTGTGGGACAGCTGGTGCTCTACTGTATCGACAAGGGCATTGCCCTGGACGACATGACGCTGGAGGAGTACAGGGAGATCTCACCTGTGTTCCAGGAGGACATCTACGACGCCATCAGCATTGACACCTGTGTCAACAAGCGGGTGACTACTGGAGCCCCAGGTAAGAAGGCTATGGAAGAAGTGATCGGCATATATAAGAAATATATGCGGGAGTACTCATAATCATAAAAGGAAAAAGGAGAACAGAAAAATGGAGAAAAAACTGAGAGTTGGTATTTTAGGTGCGACAGGCATGGTGGGACAGCGTTTTATCGCTCTTCTGGAGAACCATCCCTGGTTTGAGGTAGTGACAGTGGCGGCAAGCCCCAGGTCAGCGGGCAAGACCTACGAGGAGGCGGTGGGAGGCCGCTGGAAGATGGATACTCCCATGCCGGAGGCAGTGAAAAAGCTGGTAGTCCTCAACGTAAACGAGGTGGAGAAGGTGGCCTCCACAGTGGATTTCGTGTTCAGCGCAGTGGACATGACAAAGGAGGAGATCAAGGCCATCGAGGAGGCCTACGCAAAGACAGAGACCCCGGTTGTCTCCAACAACAGCGCCCACCGCTGGACGCCGGACGTGCCCATGGTCGTGCCGGAGATCAATGCGGAGCATTTTGAGGTCATCAAAGATCAGAAAAAGCGTCTTGGAACGCAGAGAGGCTTCATCGCTGTGAAGCCGAACTGCTCCATCCAGAGCTATGCCCCCTGCCTGGCTGCCTGGAAGGAATTCGGACCCAAGGAGCTGGTGGTGACTACATACCAGGCTATCTCCGGAGCTGGAAAGACCTTTAAGGACTGGCCGGAGATGGAGGGCAATATCATCCCCTACATCGGCGGCGAGGAGGAGAAGAGCGAGAAGGAGCCCCTGCGTGTTCTCGGCAAGGTGGAGAACGGCCAGATCGTTATGGCAGATTCCCCGAAGATCACCTGCCAGTGTGTGCGCGTGCCGGTTCTCAACGGCCACACAGCGGCTGTGTTCATCAATTTTGAGAAAAAGCCCTCCAAGGAGGAGCTGATCGAGAAGCTGGTGACATTTAAGGGATTCCCACAGGAGGCGGAGCTTCCCAGCGCGCCGAAGCAGTTTATCCAGTATCTGGAGGAGGACAACCGTCCCCAGGTAACTCTGGATGTAAACTACGAGAATGGTATGGGTGTCTCCATTGGCCGTCTGAGAGAGGACAGCATCTACGATTACAAATTCATCGGCCTGTCTCACAACACAGTCCGGGGAGCGGCAGGAGGAGCTGTGCTCTGCGCCGAGGCCCTGACGGCTAAGGGATATATCCAGGCAAAATAAAAGAGGATAAAAGTAGAAGAGAATAGAAAAAACAAAAAATGCCCTCCTGCGGCAGGTATGAGCCATACCGCGGGGAGGGCATTTTGTCTGGGGGATGTGGTCAATGAATTTGTCTGCTTCCTGGATGTTCTCTATTCCAGTATCCTTCCGTCCGTGGAGATGGTGACCACCTGCCAGGGAATGAATTTCCCGCTGGCCTTCAGCGCTTCTGTCGCCGCGTGCTCAATGCCTCCGCAGCAGGGCACCTCCATGCGGACAATGGTCAGATCCCGGATATCGTTTTTGGAGATGATCTCGGTCAGCTTCTCCGTGTAGTCCACTCCGTCCAGCTTGGGACAGCCGATCAGGGTGATCCTGCCACGGATAAAATCCTGATGGAAGCCGGCGTAGGCGTAGGCAGTGCAGTCGGCGGCGATGAGAAGCCGTGCGCCGTTGAAATAGGGGGCGCTGACAGGAGCCAGCTTGATCTGCACCGGCCACTGGCGAAGCTGAGAGGGCTGAGACGCGGCACCTGGCTGAGCATTCGCTGTGCCAGAGGGGATGGGAGCGCTCTCTTTGGGGTGCAGCCTGCGGGACATGCTGCCCGGACAGCCAGCCCCGGGACTGCCGTGAGGCCCGCTGTGCGCTGGATCCGGATTTTCACCCCGCTTTGCGAGATGCTTTTTCACAGCAGCCTCATCATAGGCCGCCGCCTCACGCTCAGTGAAGGAGATGGCACCTGTGGGGCAGGCCGGCAGGCAGTCTCCGAGGCCGTCGCAGTAGTCGTCCCTCATGAGCCGCGCTTTTCCGTCTACCATCTCAATGGCCCCCTCGTGGCAGGCCCTGGCACAGAGTCCGCAGCCGTTGCATTTTTCTTCATCAATGTGTATGATTCTTCGTATCATGTATAATCCTCCTTGCATGTGTGGTCTGTACTCTTGCTTTACACAAGCAGTATAGTATAATGGAATAAAATAGTCAGTTGCAAATGCAACAGAAATGAGGAGAAATGGAAAAATATATAGGTATGCTGGAAAATCTGCCTTTTTTTGCCGGTATCTGTCCAAAGGAGATGGGAGTGCTACTCCAGTCTCTGGCCGCGGTGGAGGAGCGCTTTGAAAAAGGGCAGGTTCTTTACCGCCAGGGGGATCGACTGAAGCGCATGGGGATTGTGCTGGAGGGCAGTCTTTCCCTGGAGAGAGAGGATTTTTGGGGCAACAGGAGCATCCTGGCCGTGGTGGAAGCCGGGGAGGTATTCGGGGAGGTCTACGCCTGCCGGAAGGACCGGACCCTCAATATCAATGTGACGGCCCAGACAAAGACAAAGGTGCTTCTCCTGGATCTGGAGCCGGTGCTGGAAGGAAGACCGGAAGGAAGAAGACTGAACGGGAAAGCCAGGGGGGATGAGGCGATGAGAGGGATCTACGCAAGGCTGGCAGTCAATCTGGTCCATATTCTGGCGGAGAAGACCTGGTTTATGTCCCACAAGACAGAGTATCTGTCCGGGAGAGGGATCCGGGAGAAGGTGGAGGCCTATCTCTCAGCCCAGGCCCGTCGGGCAGGGGGCAGCCAGTTCGACATTCCATTTAACAGGCAGGAGCTGGCCGATTTTCTCTCTGTTGACAGAAGCGCGCTGTCCAGGGAGCTGGGGAAAATGAAGCGGGAGGGGATACTGGATTACAGAAAAAATCATTTCCGGCTCCTGGCTGCGGGGTGTGAGGCGGACAGGACCGGGGACTGACAGGACGAACCGGGTGGGCCGGGCAGCGAAAAAGAATACTGGATATATTTCCGTTTTACATGTATAATCTTTATAAAAAGAGATCCGGTGACCGGAAAGGAGAAGCGGGGAAAAGATGAAGAAGGATATTTTAAAATATACCCAGAACAGGGAGCTGTCCTGGCTGAAGTTCAATCAGCGGGTGCTGGAGGAGGCACAGGATCCGTCTGTCCCGCTGCTGGAGAGAATGAAGTTCGTGGCCATCTTTACCAGCAATCTGGACGAGTTTTTCATGATCCGGGTGGGAAGCCTGTTCGATATGGCTGCCACGGATCCGAGGACAGTGGATGCCAGATCCGGCATGACGCCGGCACAGCAGCTGGATAAGATCTACGAGGCGGTGGCCCCTCTCTACAAGGAGCGGGATAAGACCTATGCGGAGATCAAAAAGCAGCTCCATCCTTACGGTGTGTGCGGGCTGGACTACAAGGAGCTGGAGCAGAGTGAGAAGAAATATGTAAAAAAATATTTTAAGGAGCAGGTGCTCCCCATCCTCTCGCCCCAGATCGTGGATGCGGGCCATCCTTTCCCCCATCTTCTCAACAAGGAGCTCTACGTGACGGCCATGCTGAAGAAGGACGGCCGCGGCATGATGGGGATTGTGCCGGTGCCAAACTTTGTGTCTGACATCCTCTATCTGCCGGGACATGACATCCGCTATATCCGGATGGAGAAGGTCATCATGGAGCACCTGGAGCTGGTGTTTGGCCGCTATGAAGTGTCCGAGAGAAACTATATCTGCGTCACAAGAAACGCGGATATCGCGCCGGATGACGAGTCCCTGGAGGTCACGGACGACCTTCGCTATCTGATGAGGCAGACTCTCCACAAGCGCCGCCGTATGGCTGTAGTCCGTCTGGAGATTGCGGAAAAGCTGCAGCCTGATATGGAAAAATATTTCTGCGAGAAATTCAATATCACTAAAAAACAGATTTTTCGCACAAAGATGCCCATGAAGCTGGACTACATGTTTGCCATCAGCGGCAATCTGCCGGACTCCATGAAGCGATCCCTGATCTATCCTCCCTTCTCCCCGCAGCCGGGGCGGCAGGTGGAGGAGGGGAGCATGATGCGGCAGATCCGAAAGCATGATATCCTGCTTTTTTACCCCTATGAGAGTATGGAGCCCTTCCTGCAGCTCATCAAGGAGGCGGCCTACGACCCCTCTGTCATGACTGTCAAGATCACCATTTACCGGCTCGCGAAGAAGGCGAGACTGGTGGAGTACCTGTGTGCCGCCGCTGAGAACGGCAAGGAGGTAACTGTGCTCATTGAGCTGCGGGCCCGGTTTGACGAGCAGAACAACATCGACTGGTCCGAGCGTCTGGAGGAGGCGGGGTGCCGTGTTCTCTACGGCTTTGAAGGCTACAAGGTACACTCCAAGATCTGCCTGATCACCTACCGGCACAGAAATGAGATCCAGTATATCACCCAGATCGGAACGGGAAATTACAATGAAAAGACGGCCGCCATGTACACGGACCTGTCACTGATGACAGCCAACCGTGAGATCGGAGAGGACGCGGCCCTCTTCTTCCAGAATATGTCCATTGGCAATCTGGATGGCATGTACCGGCATCTGATCGTGTCCCCCACCTCTCTCAAGCCAAAGGTTCTGCAGCTCATGGACGGGGAGATCAGGAAAGGCGCCAGGGGGCGCATCATCATGAAGATGAACTCCCTGACAGATGTAGATTTTATCGCCAAGGTAGCCGAGGCGTCCCAGGCCGGAGTGAGGATCGATCTTATCGTCCGGGGAATCTGCTGCATCCTTGCGGGAGTTCCAGGCTACACAGACAATCTGACGGTGACAAGCATTGTGGGAAGATATCTGGAGCATCCCAGGATCTTCTGCTTTGGAACAGGGGCGGATCAGAAGATATACATAGGCTCCGCCGACATGATGACCCGCAACACGGAGAAGAGGGTGGAGGTGGCCTGCCCCGTGCTGGACGATACGGTGCGGCGCCAGATCAGCTACTATGTGGATGTGATGCTGGAGGACAATGTGAAGGCCCGGGTGCTGCAGAGCGACGGAACCTACAAGAAAAAAGCCATCACAGAGCATGCGGTGAACTCTCAGGAGCGCTTTATGAAGGAGGCTGTGCACGCTGCCAGGAGCGCCGGCACTCCCCGGAAAAGGAGAGGGCTGCGGGAGAGGTTTGCCGGACTTTTTAAGAAACAGGACAGGAGATAAGACAGCATTTATGGGAAAATCATTATATATTGCGGAAAAACCGAGTGTTGCCCAGGAGTTTGCCAGGGCGCTTCACCTCCGCACCGGAAGGCATGACGGTTATCTGGAGTCAGATGACGCGGTAGTGACCTGGTGTGTGGGGCATCTGGTGACTATGAGCTATCCGGAGGCCTATGATGAAAAATATAAGCGGTGGAGTCTGGCGACTCTGCCGTTTTTACCGGAGGAGTTCAAGTACGAGGTCATTCCCGGGGTGGCAAAGCAGTACCGCATCGTTTCCTCCCTTCTGAACCGGGAGGACGTGGATACCATTTACGTGTGCACCGACTCCGGACGTGAGGGAGAGTACATCTACCGACTTGTGGAGCAGATGGCCGGCGTGAAGGGGAAAAAGCGCCGCAGAGTGTGGATCGACTCCCAGACCGAGGAGGAGATCCTGCGGGGGATCCGGGAGGCGAAGGATCTGTCCGCTTACGACAACCTTTCCTCCTCCGCCTACCTGCGGGCCAAGGAGGACTACCTGATGGGGATCAATTTTTCCCGGCTCCTTACACTAAAGTATGGAAACAGTATTTCCAATTATCTAAAGACAAAATATACTGTCATATCCGTCGGGCGGGTCATGACCTGCGTCCAGGGCATGGTGGTGCGCCGGGAGCGGGAGATCCGGGAGTTTGTGGAGACCCCCTTCTACCGGGTGGTCAGCACGATCCAGGCAGACAGCTTTGGGGAGAAGGACGCTCCGACGGACAAGGAGAAGAGCGGGGCGGCCTCTTTTGAGGGAGAGTGGCGCGCAGCGGAGGGATCCCGGTATTTCGCCTCCCCCTGTCTCTACAAGGAGAACGGCTTTAAAGAGAAGGAGAAGGCACAGGAGCTGATCGACTATCTTGGCAGCGAGGGTGGCGGACAGAGCTGCAAAATCCTGTCCATTGAGAAGAAAAAGGAGAAAAAGAACCCGCCCCTCCTCTACAATCTGGCGGAGCTGCAGAACGAGTGCTCCAAAAGGTTCAAGATCAGCCCGGACGAGACGCTTCGTATCGTCCAGGAGCTGTACGAGAAGAAGCTGGTCACCTACCCCAGGACAGACGCCAGGGTGCTCTCTACAGCCGTGGCAAAGGAGATCAGCAAAAATCTCAACGGGCTGATGAAATACGGTCCGGCGGTGCCCTTTTTAAATGAGATTGCGGCCATGGGATCCCACAAGGGGCTGGCAAAGACAAGGTATGTCAATGACAAGCAGATCACGGATCACTACGCCATCATTCCCACCGGGCAGGGGCTCTCGGCGCTGAATGGTGTGGCGCATACAGCGAAATCGGTGTATGATATAATTGTGCGCAGATTTTTAAGCATTTTCTATCCCGCGGCTGTGTACCAGAAGGTGTCCATTGTCACAGGCATGAAGGAGGAGCAGTTTTTTTCCAGCTTCCGTGTGCTGGCCGAGGAGGGCTACCTGAAGGTGACGGGAATTCCAGGGCAGAAAGCGGGACAGACAAAGGGAAAGCAGGAGGAGACAGACGGTGAGGCGCCAGCCGGCGCTGACTCCGGGAAGGAGGATCCGGCCGCTCTCTTTGAGGTGGTGAAGAACCTGAAAAAGGGCATGACACTCCAGGTCTCATCACTGGATATCAAGGAGGGGAAGACCTCCCCGCCCAAGAGGTACAATTCCGGATCCCTTATCCTGGCCATGGAAAACGCCGGACAGCTCATCGAGGACGAGGAGCTGCGGGAGCAGATCAAGAGCTGCGGCATCGGCACCAGCGCCACCAGGGGCGAGATACTGAAAAAGCTGTTTAACAATAAGTACCTGGCCCTGAACAAGAAGACCCAGATCGTGACGCCTACCCTCCAGGGGGAGATGATCTACGATGTGGTGGACCACTCCATCCGCTCCCTTCTCAACCCTGAGCTGACGGCCAGCTGGGAAAAGGGGCTGAACTATGTGGCGGAGGGCGAGATCACGTCAGATGAGTACATGGAGAAGCTGGAGCATTTTATCCGCACAAGGACAGACGGAGTCCTGGGGCTGGGCAACCAATATCAGCTGAGGAGCTGCTACGACAAGGCAGCCGCATATTATAAAACAAAAAATAAAAAGCCGGAAGGCGGAAATGGAGCGAAGAAGAAATGAAAGAACTGACCATCAAAGAGCTTTACACACTGGATGAGACAATCGCAAAGGATATTTTCGAGGGAGCTACCTACCCCTGGGAGGTGCTGCCAAGGATCAAGGACTTTATCCTGGAGCTTGGAAGGAGTCTGCCTGAGGACGAGTATGACAAGGTGGGCGAGGACGTGTGGATCGCAAAGTCTGCGGTGGTGTTTGAGTCTGCCTACATCCACGGGCCGGCCATCATCGGCAAGAACGCCGAGGTGCGCCACTGCGCCTTTATCCGCGGCAATGCCATCGTGGGCGAGGGGGCTGTTGTGGGGAATTCCACAGAGCTCAAGAATGTGATCCTTTTCAATAAGGTGCAGGTGCCCCACTACAATTATGTGGGAGACTCCATCCTCGGATACAAGGCCCACATGGGAGCTGGCTCCATCACCTCCAATGTAAAATCCGACAAGAAGCTGGTGGTGGTGAAGACCCCGGAGGGGAACATCGAGACTGGCCTCAAGAAATTTGGCGCCATGCTGGGCGATGAGGTGGAGGTCGGCTGCGGCACTGTCCTCAACCCGGGCAGCGTGGTGGGAAGCCACAGCAACATCTATCCCCTGTCCTCTGTGAGAGGCTTTGTCCCGGCGGGGAGCATTTACAAAAAGCAGGGAGAGGTTGTTAAGAAGCGGTAAATCAGAGTGAATAAAAGAGGTGGAGTAGTATGTTTTTGCTGATCACAGGCGGAAGCGCAAGCGGAAAGTCCTGGATCGCGCAGGAATTTGCGGGGAAAATGGATAAGGGGCAGTCCACCATCGTGCTGGACTGCGTGGCGGAGACTCTGACGGAAAAGATCAGGACATACCAGGGGGAGGTTCTTCCCCAGCAGCAGATCGTGGAGGAGATCCTCTCTGAGATACACGCGCTGGGAGAGCAGACGGACAATCTGATCGTTGTGACAAATCAGGTGTTTTCCGACGTGCCGGGGACAGATGAGCAGAGGAAATTTATGGAATGTCTCGGCCAGATCAACCTGACGCTGGCAAAGGAGGCGGATCTCTTTGTGGAGGTTGTCTACGGCATCCCTATCTGGAGAAAGCAGAATGATGAAAAGAAGGGGTGGTGGTAAGACGTGATCTTTATTACAGGAGGAAGCTGTCAGGGGAAGGTGGCCTTTGCGAAGGAACAGTTTCCGGAGCGGATCCTTATGCCTGCCTATCAGTTTTCTGTGGAGAAATACGTGAAGGAGGGAAAGGATCCTGTGGAACAGACGGAGGCCATGTTGCAAATGAACCCGGAAGTTGTTATTATTATGAGTGAAATGGGCTGCGGCATGGTGCCGGAGAAGGCGGAGGATCGGATCCTGCGAGAGCAGGTTGGCCGGGTCGGCTGCTATCTGGCGGACATGGCTGACAGAGTATACCGGGTGACAGCCGGCATCGGCGAGCGCATCAAATAGGAAGATACAGGCAGGGCTTTCGCCGTATCAAGGGAAGCCTGTGTACGAAAGAATGGTTTTATGGAGGTACAAGATGAGAGTTGCGATTATAACAGCAAATACGGCAGTTTACAGAGAAAAAGAGGAAGACACTGCAGGAAAAGTGATCAGAAAGCTGATTGAGCAGGCTGGACACACCATCGTGTTCCAGAAGGCTCTGCCCTGTGACAGGATGGTCCTCTCCACTGTCATGCAGAGAATGGCTGACGGACATCTGACAGACCTGATCCTTACGACAGGCGGGGCAGGCTGCAATGCCGGAGACTGCACGCCGGAGGCCACCATGGACGTGGTGGAGAGACCGGTCCTTGGCATACCCGAGGCCATGCGGGCGTACACCATGAAGCTGACAAAAAGATCCATGCTCAACAGGAGCGCCGCCGGCATCAGAGGGGACGTTCTTATTGTCAATCTTCCTGGAAAGGCGGGAGCAGTCAAGCAGTGCCTGGAATATCTTCTGCCGGAGATCACCCATGCGGTGGAAGTGATCCAGAAGGCGCCCAGGGAGTAGAGCGTATATGATGAAGATCACATACATCCAGCACAGCGGGTTCGCGGTGGAGCTGGCGGACAAGGTTCTGATTTTTGATTACTACAAGGGAGAGCTTCCCTCTTTTGAAAGTGACAGGGATGTGTACGTCTTCGTGAGCCACAGGCATTACGATCACTTTCAGAGATCCATTTTCCAGTGGGCGGAAGAGTTTCCCCGCATCACCTACATCCTGTCCGGTGATGTGAAGGAGGCAGTGCCGTCCTCCGCTCCAAAGGAGAAGATACATTTCGTGGGATCAGGAGAGAGGCTGCGGATTGGAGACGGAGAGGGCACATTTCTTGTGGAGACCCTGCGGTCTACAGATGAGGGCGTGGCCTTTGTGGTGGAGACTGAGGGACGGACTATCTATCACGCGGGGGATCTGAACTGGTGGCACTGGGAGGAGGAGACCGACAGGTACAACCAGCTTATGAAGAAGGCCTATCAGAAGGAGATCGGAAAGCTGGAGGGGCTGCACATTGACGCCGCCTTTGTCCCCCTGGACCCAAGGCTTGGGAAGGAGTATTACTGGGGACTGGACTGGTTTATGCGCCATACGGATACAGATATCGTGTTCCCTATGCACATGCAGGGACAGTACGGTCTGTACGAACGGCTGATGGAGGAGAAAACGTCAGTCGGCTACAGAGACAGAGTGGCCCACATCACAGGGGAGGGCCAGGTCTTTACATTTGACAAAATCTGACACGGGAGCTTAAAAATTTATGCAGGTAAGGATATACACAGACGGGGCGGCAAGGGGCAATCCGGACGGACCGGGAGGCTATGGGGCCGTCCTTGAATATGTGGACACAAAGGGGCAGCTCCACACGAGGGAGCTGTCCCAGGGATACAAGAAGACCACCAACAACCGGATGGAGCTGATGGCGGTGATCGCCGCGCTGGAGGCGCTGAACAGGCCCTGCAGTGTGGAGCTCTACTCAGACTCCAAGTATGTGGTGGATGCCTTTAATCAGAACTGGATCGGCGGCTGGCTGAAAAAGGGCTGGAAGAGGGGCAAGAATGAGCCGGTGAAGAATGTGGACCTCTGGCAGCGGCTTTTGAAGGCAAAAGAGCCTCACCAGGTCCGGTTCATCTGGGTGAAGGGCCACGACGGCCATCCCCAGAACGAGAGGTGCGATACCCTGGCCACTACAGCGGCGGACGGGAAGGACCTGATCGAGGATACGGGGCTTGCCAGAAATTCATAATTGTGATAAAATCGAAATTCGTGAGACCAGGTATAACAGGTGATCGCGGCTGCATATGCCGAAAGGCAGCAGGTGAGGAAAGTCCGGGCTTCACAGGGCAGGATGCCGGATAACGTCCGGTGGAGGCAACTCCAAGGCCAGTGCAACAGAAATGTACCGCCGGGATCTTCCCGGTAAGGGTGGAAGGGCAGTGTAAGAGACTACCGCCCTCCTGGTAACAGGAGGGGCACATGTAAACCCCATCCGAAGCAAGACCGGAACGAGACAATGCGGCGGCCCGCCGCGTCTCAGGTTGGTCGCTTGAGCCTGCCGGCGACGGCAGGCCTAGATAGATGATCACCCAACGACATAACCCGGCTTATCGTTATGCCTGGTTTTACACAATTACGACAATTGTTAATTCCAGACGTAACACTTTTAAAAAGTATTACGTCTGGAATTCATATAACTGGTGTATAAATGTGTACGACTATGAGAAAAAAGACTGCGTTTGCAGTCTTTTTTTGTTGATAACACACAATATATTATGATACAAATTTCACAAAAATCGGGGGCGGATTATAGTAAAGATGACGATTGACAAAATTATAACGATGAGATATAGTTATAACAACGATTAGACTAAAGTTCAAACGATGGTTTATACAGCAGAAACATGTACAGGAGAGTGCGATGAAAAATATAACAAACATACAGAAGTTTTCCATCCACGACGGCGACGGGATACGGACGACAGTTTTTTTCAAGGGGTGTCCGCTGAAATGCGAGTGGTGCCATAACCCGGAGACCCAGAGATTTGAAAAGGAAATGCAGGTAGACAGGGAAAAATGCACAGGGTGCGGCACCTGTCAGGCCGTCTGTCCGGCAGGTGCGGTACATATGGAGGAAGGGCAGCCTGTCCTGGAAGCGGAAGCCTGTACACTCTGCGGGAAATGTGTGAATTTCTGCCCGGCAGGGATCCGGGAGATCGTGGGGCAGGAGTATTCAGTCAAAGATCTGGTAGGAGAGCTGATGAAGGATCAGATGTTTTACGAGGAGTCCGGCGGCGGGGTGACCTTTTCCGGCGGAGAGGTCATGGCCATGGATATGGACTTTATCCTTGCGGCGGCAAAAGAGCTGAAGAAGCAGGATGTGTCCCTCACCATAGATACCTGCGGCTATGTGCCCTACGAGAGATTTCAGGAAATCCTCCCCTATGTGGACACCTTCCTCTACGATGTGAAGGTGATGGATCCGGAGCTCCATAAAAAATATATCGGAACTGACAACAGGCTGATTCTTGACAACCTGGTCCGCCTTGCGCGGGACGGGGCGAGGATTTACATACGAATTCCCACGGTGAAGGAGGTCAATGGGAACGAGCGGAATATGAAGGAGACCATTGCGTTTCTCCAGGAACACGATATCCATCCGGCACAGATCAATCTGCTGCCCTACCACGATACGGGAAGCGGAAAGTACAGAAAGCTGGATATGGAATATAAAGGCACAGATCTGCACGCGCCAGACAGAGAAGAGATGGAAGCGCTGGCAGCGCTCTTTGCAGACGCAGGTTTTAAAAACACCAAAATAGGAGGGTAAAAGGATGGCAAAATTGCGTGGCATGAACGAAAGGATCCAGAAGCTCAGGGAGATCAGCGTGAACACACCGGTTCACATCGATCTTGAGAGGGCGAAGATCGAGACAGATTTCTACAAGGAAAATGACGGGAAATATTCCATTCCGGTTATGCGAGCCATGACGCTGAAGGAGTATTTCTCCAAAAAGACGCTGTACCTTGGAGACGGGGAGCTGATCGTCGGGGAAAAGGGAAAGGATCCCCAGGCATCCCCCACATTTCCGGAGCTGTGCTGCCACAGCGAGGAGGATATGATCGTCATGAGCGAGAGGGAGCTCGTGTCCTTCAAGACGACAGAGGAGGACCGCAAGCTCCAGCGAGAGGAGATCATCCCCTACTGGACAGGGCGCAGCATGAGAGAAAAGCTCCTCTCCAGGATGACCCCGGAGTGGCATGACTGCTACGAGGCTGGCATGTTCACGGAATTTATGGAGCAGAGAGGCCCGGGACATACCTGCGGCGGAGAGCAGGTGTTCACCACCGGCTATATGGAGTACAAAGAGAAGATTAAAAAGACCATGGATGCCCTGGACTACATGAACGATCCGGACGCTGTCGACAAATGTGAGGAGCTCAAGGCCATGGACATTGCCTGCGACGCTGTCATCATCCTGGGTGAGCGCTACCACAGCCTGGCTCTTGAGATGGCGCAGAAGGAGGAGGATGAGACCAGGAAGGCTGAGCTGCTCCAGATCGCTGCCAACCTGGAGGTAGTTCCTGCCCACAGGCCCCAGACCTACTGGCAGGCAATCCAGCTCTACTGGTTCACGCACCTCGCGGTCACAACAGAGCTGAATCCATGGGACGCTTTCAGCCCTGGAAGACTGGATCAGCACCTGTACCCGTACTATGAGAGGGACGTGGAGGCAGGCATCCTGGACGATGAGAAGGCCCTCGAGCTTCTGGAGTGCCTGTGGGTGAAATTCTACAACCAGCCGGCGCCTGTAAAGGTGGGTATCACGCTGAAGGAGAGCGCTACCTACACGGATTTTGCCAATATCAACACTGGCGGCGTGACGCCTGACGGCCGCAATGGAGTCAATAATGTCAGCTATCTGATCCTGGACTGCATGGACGAGATGAAGCTGGTGCAGCCCAACTCCAATGTGACTATCAGCAAGAAGACGCCCGCCAAATTCCTGAAGAGAGCCTGCGAGATTTCAAGGAAGGGCTGGGGACAGCCCGCCTTCTACAACACGGAGGCCCAGATTATGGAGCTTGTCAATGCCGGCAAGAAGCTGGAGGACGCCAGAAGGGGCGGCTCCTCGGGGTGCGTGGAGACAGGTGCCTGGGGAAGCGAAGCCTACATCCTGACCGGATACCTGAATATTCCCAAGGTGTTCCAGCTCACGCTGTTCAACGGCTTTGACCAGTACAGCGGAAAGCAGATCGGTCTGAAGCTGGGCTATGCCAGGGATTTCAAGACCTACGACGAGCTCTGGGATGCCTTCAAGAAGCAGCTGGAGTATATCGTGGACGTAAAGATACGAGGCAACAATGTGATTGAGGAGCTGTACGCCAAGGAGATGCCGGCCCCCTGTCTGTCTGTTGTGACAAACGACTGCATCTCCAACGCGAAGGACTACAATGCAGGCGGCGCCAGATACAACACAAACTACATCCAGGGCGTGGGAATCGGCACAGTCACCGACTGTATCGCAGCTGTAAAATACAATGTCTACGACAAGAAAAACTTTACCATGGAGGAGCTCATTGAGGCCATGGAGCACGACTATGAGGGCTATGACGCCATTTACCGCATGGTTCATGACAGGACTCCGAAATACGGCAATGATGACGACTACGCGGACAGCATCATGCAGGATGTGTTTGAGCTCTACAGGAGCACCATCACAGGCCGCCCGAACATGAAGGGCGGAAAGTACGGCGTAGATATGCTGCCCACAACCTGCCATGTGTACTTTGGGGATGTGATCCTGGCAACACCCAATGGCAGAAAGGCCCACAAGCCTGTATCAGAGGGCATTTCTCCGGAGAAATCCGCAGACACCAACGGCCCCACAGCTGTGATCAAATCCTGCTCCAAGATGGATCATCTGGCGACCGCGGGCACGCTTCTGAACCAGAAGTTTACGCCTGACGTGGTGGCCGGCGAGGAGGGCCTGAACAATATGGCCAGCCTGATCCGGTCCTACTTCGCCATGGACGGACATCACATCCAGTTTAACGTGGTGGACCGCCAGACCCTCATCAATGCCCAGAAGCATCCGGAGGACTATAAAGACCTGATCGTCCGGGTGGCGGGATACAGCGATTTCTTCCGCAATCTGGATAAGCCTCTGCAGGACGAGATCATCAACCGCACGGAGCAGTCCTTTAATTAAGAGTCGAATTGACATTGACCAAAATTTGATATTCTGCTATATTATCAAACTAAGGCAAGGAAGTCTGAAATAAATCAGACCAACTTGCCTTTTTTGTTTTATAAAAAAGTCGGCGTGTATTTTTGAGATAATCGCTTGAACACGCTGGAAATTGCGCCACAATAGCGGTGGCCTTGCGCTAAGGATAACGGCCTGAAATGGCCGGCTACAGGAGAAGGATGCAGTTGAGAGAGATGAGCCGGGACAGACAGATTGTGGAAAAGGATATGGAGACCTTATACCTGGGAAACTTAAAGACTGTGGAGTCTGACCTGACGCTGCCGGATAAGGGAGCGCAGGGATCGGATATCCGATGGAGCTCCGGGGAGGAGAGATTTCTCACCAGTTCAGGGAAGGTGACCAGACCTCTGCCCGGGATGGGCAACAGAGAGGTAACGCTGACCGGGACGTTTGCCTTCGGAGAGATCCGGGAGAAGAAAGAGTACAAGGATAGGAACCTACATGTGGCACGGAGGAGCCCACCATATCGGGTTTGATGTCCACGATGTAGTGAAGCAGCCGGATGAGGTTGCGCCCGGAATGGTATTCTGCATTGACGTGGGCATCTATCACGAGGAGTGGGGCATCGGCTTCCGACTGGAGGACAACTGCCTGGTGACAGAGGATGGATGTGAAAATCTGTCCCGTGACATTCCAAGGACGACAGAGGACATAGAAGCGGTCATGAACTAGGGAAATCTATTCTCCGGGCTCTGCGGTATCCTGCTTCATCAGCGCGCAGTCCATGCCGGTAGTAAAGTGGTCGTCCCTGAGGATGGCGTAGGCATTTTCATAATCGCCGGCGCGCATAAGCTCCACCATCTTTTTCAGGTTTTCATTGGTGCGGTCAATGTCCATGCCGTTCCTGACAGAGAACTGGCCCATGCGGATCAGCTCTGACAGATTGTTCTCGTATATCCTGTCAACCCGGCTGTTTTCCAGCACGCTGACGATTTCCATATGCATGGCTGTGTCGGCCACCTCCCAGGCGTAGATGTCGGAGGCGGCGGCACACATGCGCACCACCTTTTCCTCGATGCGGAAGGAGTACTCCTCATTTCTGCCGGAGGTAAAGATGAGCCGGAAGGCGGCTCCCTCCAGAAGCTCCCGGAGCTGGTAGATCTCCCGGATGTCTTTTTCTGTGATTTCTTTTACTGTCATGGATTTATAGTAGTCTGTGACGATGAGCCCCTCTGTCTGCAGCATCCGGATGGCTGTGCGGACGGGACTGCGGCTCATGCCCAGATCCCGGGCCAGCCGGCTCTCCGTCAGAGTCATGCCCGGCGGGTAGGTCATATTCAGTATATTCGTCTTGATCGTCTCATAGGCCTGGTCGGCAAGAGAGACACTCTTTTCTTTCTGCGGCATGAAAATCCAACTCCTTGTATTAAGATCATTTGTATACAAATTATAACGTGAAAAAAAGCGACAGGCAATAGCTCTTTTCCTTGACAGAGGGAATAGGGGATGGTATATTATAAACAAAATTGTATACAAATTTAAATAATGTATACAAACAAGAGGAGGATATAAGGATGAAACTTGGATTTATCGGGACAGGAAATATGGCTACCGCTATGATGGGAGGGATTATTGAAAATCACATCGCTTCCCCGGAGGAGATCATCGGCGCGGATCCATTTGCGCCAGGGCGTGAGAGAGTAAAAGAGAAATACGGTATCCGGGTGACTGCGGACAACAATGAGGTCGTGAAAAACGCCGAGGTCGTTATTCTCTCTGTAAAGCCCCAGTTTTATGCGGACGTGATCGCGGGGATCAGAGACGATGTGACGGACAGCCACCTGATCATCACCATTGCGCCCGGAAAGACGCTGTCCTGGCTGGCGGATCAGTTCCAGAAGCCGGTGAAGATCGTGCGCACCATGCCGAACACGCCGGCCATGGTGGGAGAGGGCATGACAGGAGCCTGCAAAAACGCCTATGTGACAGATGAGGATATGGAGAAGGCACTCTCCATCCTGAACGGATTTGGCAAGGCGGAGCTGATCCCAGAGCAAATGATGGACGCCGTCGTGGCGGTCAGCGGAAGTTCACCGGCCTATGTGTTCGTGATGATCGAGGCCATGGCGGACGCGGCCGTATCCGGCGGAATTCCCAGAAGCCAGGCTTACAAATTCGCGGCGCAGGCTGTGCTGGGAAGCGCGAAGATGGTGCTCGAGACTGGCAAGCATCCGGGTGAGCTGAAGGATATGGTGTGCTCACCGGCCGGGACGACCATCGAGGCGGTCCGCGTGTTGGAGGAGAAGGGCTTTAGGAGCGCCATCATCGAGGCTATGAAAAAATGTGAGGAGATATCTAAAAGTCTGTAAGAGCAGTGTCTGTGGAAGCTCACGGCAGCAGGGCGGAGGTTTTCGTTTTCCTCCGCCTTTTTTTGTGCTAAAATAGAAAAGTATATAATAATGAATGAAATAGGTGACAAAGCTATGGAGAAGACAGAAGAAAAGAGAAGTGTGAAGAGCAGGATCATCTCGGCTGCCTGGGAGCTGTTCCGCGACAAGGGCTTTGGCCGGACGACTGTAGATGACATTATTGAGAAATCCGGGACATCCAAGGGCTCCTTTTACTACTATTTCAGCGCAAAGGACGAGCTGCTGAACACGCTGGCGGAAATGCTGGACGACTACTACGGGGATCTGGAAAGGAAGCTGGAGCCCGGGACAGACTGCTTTGAGAAGCTCCTGTATCTGAACAGGGAGGTCCATGCCATGATGGAGGAAAACATCAGCATGGAGCTTCTGGCCTCTCTCTATTCCACCCAGCTGGTGGCACAGGGGGAAAGCCAGCTTTTAAATGAGAACCGGAAATACTACAAGCTGATCTCCGGGATCGTGGAGGAGGGACAGAAGAAGGGAGAAATCCGCGCGGATGTGCCTATCCGCACAGTCGTGAAATACTACGCCATGTGCGAGAGAGCGCTTGTGACCGAGTGGTGCCTTGGGAAGGGGGACTACTCGCTGGGAGAGTACAGCAAGGAGTATTTTCCCGTCATGATGGAGCACTTCAGAGGGAAAAGCAATTCCTGAAGACGCAGGAAAATAGGAAGAGAAAAACAGGGACAGATGCGGCTTGTGCCATATCTGTCCCTGTTTTGTCCAGGGCTGTCTGAAGGCTTTCCTATTTGGGCCTTCTCTCATATTTTTCTTCACAGTACATGCACCGGTAGATCTCATTCTCCGGGTCGGTCAGGACGAATACGTGATCCAGCTCCTGCTCGATGGAGGTGATGCACCTGGGGTTCTTGCACTTGATGACATTTTTGATCTTCTTGGGCAGATGGAGAGCTTTCTTCTCGATGATCTGCTCATCCTTGATGATGTTGATAGTGATGTTGTGGTCAATAAAGCCGAGAATATCCAGATCCATAAAGTCGATGGGGCACTCGATCTTCATGATGTCCTTTTTCCCCATCTTGCTGCTCTTGGCGTTCTTGATGATGGCCACGCAGCAGTCCAGCTGGTCCAGGTGGAGATATTTGTAGATATCCATGCTGCGGCCGGCCTGTATGTGGTCCAGAACAAAGCCCTCGGAAATGCGTCCAACATTCAATGTATTCTTAACCATGCTTCCTCCTCCTACACTTCAATTTCCAGCAGTGTCAAAATGAGAGCCATGCGCACGTACACGCCGTACTGCATCTGCTTGAAATAGGCGGCTCTCGGGTCGTCGTCCACCTCCGTGGAGATCTCGTTGACACGGGGCAGCGGATGGAGCACGTACATGTCATCCTTTGCCAGCTTCATTTTCTTTGCGTCCAGGATGTAGAAATCCTTCATGCGCACATAGTCCTCCTCGTTGAAGAAGCGCTCCTTCTGCACGCGGGTCATGTAGAGAAGATCCAGATTTGGAAGAGCCTCCTCCAGGCGGACGACCTCCTCGTAGGGAACCTGATTTTTCTCCAGCACATCGTGGCGGATGTAGCCGGGAAGTCTCAGCTCCTCCGGTGAGATCAGCACAAACTTCATGCCCGGATAGCGCACCAGCGCGTGGATCAGCGAGTGGACCGTGCGGCCGAATTTCAGGTCTCCGCACAGGCCGATAGTCATATTGCCTAAGTGTCCCTTTAAAGACCGGATGGTCATCAGGTCTGTCAGGGTCTGGGTGGGGTGCTGATGTCCTCCGTCTCCGGCGTTGATGACCGGGATGGAGGAGTGCTGGCAGGCTACCATGGGAGCGCCCTCCTTGGGATGGCGCATAGCGCAGATGTCCGCGTAGCAGGAGATGGTGCGGATAGTGTCTGACACGCTTTCGCCCTTTGCGGCGGAGCTGGAGTCAGCGGAGGAAAATCCCATGATGCTGCCTCCTAAGTTCAGCATGGCAGCCTCGTGGCTTAAACGCGTTCTCGTGCTTGGCTCGTAGAACAGTGTGGCCAGCTTTTTCCCCTCGCAGGCGTGGGCGTACTTTTTCGGGTTTGCCTCAATATCCTCTGCCAGGTCCAGCAATTTATCCAGCTCTTCCACTGAAAAATCAAGTGGACTCATTAAATGTCTCATAAAAACCTCCTTCGTGTTCGTGTGCCTTCTCTTGCAGGCACTGTGAAAATTAACGGTAAGTCAGCAGCTCGTCCACGCTCTTTCGCTTCGGCGCCTCGGGCTCGACGTCCGGATACCCTACCGCGATCAGTGCCCCAAGCTCACGGTCAGCGGGGATGCCGAGAAGCTCTCCTATGCCGTCCTCGTCAAAAATGCCCATGATCACTGTGCCAAGGCCCTTCTCATGGGCGGCCAGACAGAGAGTCTGGCAGGCAGCTCCCACATCGAACATCTGCCAGCGGTCTTCCTTCTTTGTGGAGAAGGAGCCGTCACGTTCAAAGCCGCTGCGTCCCTTCACGAAGGTGACGGCAAGGAGAAGCGGTGCCTGGCGGATAATATGACTGTTGAATGACGGGGTGAAATCATCGGCAATTTTCGTGAGAATAGAAGTGTATTCGATAGCGATATAGCGTGTAATCTGACTGTTTTTCCAGGAAGGAGAATAGGATGCCGCCTGGATCACTGACTCCAGAAGCTCATGTCCTACAGGATCCGGCTTGAATTTGCGGATACTTCTTCTGCTGAAAATACAATCCATGGTGTTCATACTGTTCGTCCTCCTTTTTAGATCAATCAACCGTACCTACATCATATAATAAATACCAAAGATTTTCAATGTCTGACATGGATTTTGGCGGGGAGTTGTATTATAATACCTTTTAGTATGTGTACAAAAGGAGACAGAAAAATGGCAGAATTAGAGGAATTAAGAGAGCATCTGGCGCAGATCGACAGCCAGATCGCGGAGCTGTATAAAAGCCGGGTGCAGGTGTGCGAGAAGATCGGCGATATCAAGATAGATGCGGGAAAAAAAGTGTTTGACAAGAAGAGGGAGAAGGATCAGCTTGCCAGGATCACCCGGAATGTGGACGATGAATTCCTGCGGCTGGGACTGACAGAGCTCTTTGAGCAGCTCATGTCCCAGAGCCGCAAGATGCAGTACCAGATGCTGACAAAGAAGGGAGCCCTGGGGAGACTGCCCTTTATCGGCGTGGACAAGCTGGACTATGAACACTCCAGGATCGTCTTCCAGGGGACGGACGGAGCCTACTCCCAGGCCGCCATGTTCGCCTACTTTGGAAAGGATGTGAACAGCTTCCACGTGCAGACCTTCCGGGATGCCATGGAGGCCATCGAGGAGGGCTCGGCGGACTTTGCGGTTCTTCCCATTGAGAATTCTTCCGCCGGAGTGGTGAGCGAGGTCTACGACCTGCTGGTGGAATTTGAAAACTACATCGTAGGGGAGATCATCCTTCCCATCGACCACGCCCTGGCCAGCGTGGAGGGGGCGACTCTCGACACGATCAAGACGGTCTACTCGCACCCTCAGGCGCTGATGCAGAGCTCCAAATACCTGGACGACCAGCCTGGGTGGCAGAGGATCAGCGCCCCCAACACGGCAGTGGCGGCGAAAAAAGTGCTGGAGGACGGAGATATCACCCAGGCGGCCATCTGCAGTGAGCATGCGGCTCAGATTTACGGGCTGAAGATACTGGACCGGAAGATCAACTACAATGACAACAACTCCACCCGGTTCATCATTGTGACCAACCAGAAGATTTTCTTAAAGGATGCCAAAAAGATCAGCATCTGCTTTGAGGTGGATCACTCCAGCGGTTCCCTCTACCATCTGCTGGCACATTTTACCTACAACAACCTGAACATGTCCAAGATCGAGTCCCGCCCGGTGGAGGGACGGACATGGGAGTACCGGTTCTTTGTGGACTTTGAGGGAAACATGGGAGAGGGCGCGGTGAAGAACGCCATCCGGGGCCTGCGGGAGGAGTCCAAGAGCCTGAAGATACTCGGAAATTATTGATGCGGAGGGAGAAACGATATGAGAATACACGAGCTGATCATCTATAAAAATCTGGAGCAGGAGCAGATCCTGAACGACATGACGTTCCTGATGGAAAACTACGACAATGAGTACTACAACCAGGAGGACCTCAAAAGCCTTCTCTTTGAGTGTACGGGAAGCATACTGGAGCTGTGCGTGGATCACGGCTTTGAGGGAAATCTCTGGCACGACTACCTGACCTTCCTTCTGGCAAACGACGAGAACGCCTACAGCACCTCCTGCGAGATCGTGGGGGAGACAGGCGGAAGCATCAACAAGGTGGCGCTCCACGATTTTGAAATCTTCAAGGAGCTGTTTGACTACGACTTCTCAGCCATGGAGGCAGGCCTCGGCGTGGACTGCGTCTCCATGATCCTCACTTACACCGGGTCAGGCACCCACGGCAGCGTGTTCAACGGCCGCATCCGTGACCGGATCTGCGCCCTGGCAAGGAGTCTGGGACAGACGCAGGGGGCGGAGGAGTTCAAGGCCTCTGTGACCCAGTTCTACAAGGAGTTCGGCGTGGGCAAGCTGGGGCTTCACAAGGCCTTCCGGGTAGCTCACGACGAGGAGGGCGTGCACATTGTACCCATTACAAAGATCGCCCACGTGCAGCTGGACGAGCTGGTGGGCTATGAGAGCGCCAAGAAAAAGCTGATCGACAATACGGAGGCCTTTGTGAAGGGCCGCCGGGCCAACAACTGCCTCCTCTTCGGGGATGCGGGAACCGGGAAATCCTCCTCCATCAAGGCTATCCTCAACAAATACTACGACCAGGGACTGCGGATGATCGAGGTGTACAAGCACCAGTTCCAGGACCTCAATGACGTCATCGCCCAGATCAAGAACCGGAACTACAAGTTTATCATTTACATGGACGACCTCTCCTTTGAGGAGTTCGAGATCGAGTATAAATATCTGAAGGCAGTCATCGAGGGCGGGCTGGAGAAAAAGCCGGACAACGTACTCATCTACGCTACCTCCAACCGCCGGCATCTCATCCGGGAGACCTTCCGGGATAAGGAAGAGAGGGACGAGGAGCTGCACACAAACGACACGGTGCAGGAGAAGCTATCTCTGGTGGCAAGATTTGGCGTCACCATCTACTTTGGAAAGCCGGCCAAGAAGGAGTTCCAGGAGATCGTCCGTCAGCTGGCAAAGAGAAACGGCATCGAGATGGACGAGGAGCAGCTTCTTCTGGAAGCCAACCGCTGGGAGCTGAACCACGGCGGCATGTCCGGCCGGACAGCTCAGCAGTTTATCGACTACCTGCTTGGGATGGAGTAGACAAACGGAATAGACAGAAAGCAGAAAAGAGGAGGAGCCTTATCGGTTCTTCCTCTTTTTATTCTGTCGCTATTTTACTTCTTCAATTCCGCTGATATCCGAGTCGATGACAAGAGAGTAGTTGGTGTGGTAGATGACAAAGCCGGGCTTTCCGCCGCCGGGCTTTTTCACGTGCTTCTTCTCTATATAATCCACCTCCACCTTGTCGCCTCCCCGGCTCTTTGAGTAGTAGGCGGCCAGCCGACCGGCCTCCTCAAAGGTGCGGTCCGGCAGCTCCTCCCCGCCGGATTTCACGATGACGTGGGAGCCGGGCACCTTCTTGGCGTGGAACCACCAGTCATTTCCCGAGGCGAAGTGGAAGGTCAGCTCCTCGTTCTGGAGATTGTTCTTCCCTACATAGATATGGTAGCCATCGCTGGAGATGTAGTGGAAGGGGCGGCTTGTGATGCGCACCTTCTGTTTGGTACTCCGGCGGCGGATGTAGCCTGTCTGGGTCAGCTCCTCCTTGATCTGGACCAGGTCCTCCTCGGCCCGGGCGATGTCCAGGGCATTGCTGATGGACTCCAGGTACTCGATGTCCTCCCGGGTCTCCTCGATGAGCTGGCTTAATGCCTCAAAGGTGCGCTTCTGCTTGTTGTATTTTGCAAAATAGCGCTGGGCGTTCTCGGCGGGAGTCATGTGCTCATCCAGAGGGATGGTGACCTCCTCGTTGGTGTAGTAGTTGAGGGCGGCAAGCTGCTTCGCGCCCGGCTCCAGTCCGTAGCCGTAGGTGTTGATCAGCTCCCCGTAGACCTTGAATTTGTCCCGGCCTTCTGTGTCCCTTAACTGTCTGGACTGCAGGTCGTATTTCTTCCGGTTCCTCTCCAGAGCAGTCTGGACTACGTGCCGCAGGTCCGCGGACTTCTGCCGGATGCGGGTCAGGGCCTCCCGGGAGGAGTAGTAGGTGCGGATCACCTGGGAGATAGAGGGGAATTCCTCTCTCCTGTAGTTGGAGAAATGGCTTAAGGGCAGCGCGGAAAACTCCTTTGGCTCCCTGCCCTCATAGTAGATGGCTGGGGAGAAGTCGCCCAGGCTCACCTGCTCCATGTAGTAGCTGAATTGCCGGTACAGATGGACCAGCATGTCCCCGGAGAGATCCTCGGCCGTCATTCGGGACTCCAGGGCTGCCAGATAACAGATCTCCTCAGCCACCACCGGGCTGATGCCGGTGAAGCTGGTGTACAGGGCCTTGGAGAGGGGGCCGCCCTTTGTCCTGAGAGCGGTGATGAAGTCCTCCTGGGCCACGGTCAGGGGATCCAGCTTGTGCATGGTGTCTGGGATGAAGTAGTCCCGGCCCGGCAGCACCTCCCGGACAGAGCTTGTCTGGGCGGATATATGCTTAATGCTGTCGATGATGCGGTCGCTGTCATCGCAGAAGATGATGTTGCTGTGCTTCCCCATCAGTTCCACAATGAGAGTCTTGCTGCACAGGTCCCCCATCTCGTCCAAGTGCTCGATCTCGAAGCGGATGATGCGCTCCATCTTCGGCTGGCTGATGGATATGATGCGCCCGCTGCCGATGTGCTTGCGCAGCAGCATGCAAAAGCCCGGGGCCTGCATGGGGCTCGTCTTGTTTTCATCAGTGAGATATATAAGAGGAAGGGAGGCGCTGGCACAGATGCACAGCCGCCTCTGACCGGCCGCAGTCTTGACCGTCAGGAGCAGCTCGTCCGCCTCGGGCTGGGCGATCTTGCTGATGCGCCCGCCCTCCAGGGTCTCCTTCAATTCTTTCGTCACAGCTGCTATGGTAATTCCGTCAAAAGCCATATAGATTACAGTCCTTTCTGTCTCAAGTGTTCACAGTGCCAAGTGTTCACAGTATACCACAGAAAGGGAGTTTTGGAAAGTTGACGGGGGAGGGGAAATGACTTATAATAATGCAGTATGAAAAAGCGAAAACGAGGTTGCCAAAATGATAAAGAGTATGACAGGCTTCGGCAGATGTGAGCTCTCAGACGGAGAGCGGAAATTCACAGTGGAGATGAAGGGTGTGAACCACCGCTATCTGGATGTCAACATCCGCATGCCGAAGAAGCTGAATTTTTTTGAGACATCCATCCGCAGTCTTTTGAAGCAGTCCGTATCCAGGGGCAAGGTGGATATTTTCATTACCTATGAGGATCTGTCCGAGGGGCAGGCGGTGCTGAAATACAACGCCTCACTGGCAAAAGAGTACATGGAGAGCCTCAGGGAGATGGAGGAGCAGTTTGGTCTGGAAAATGATGTCCGTGTATCCACTCTCTCCCGGTATCCGGAGGTCCTTACCATGGAGGAGCAGGCGCTGGACGAGGAGGAGATATGGAACTGCCTGAAGAAGGCTATGGAGGGCGCTATCTCCCAGTTTGTGGAGACCCGGACCCTGGAGGGCGAAAATCTCCGCAGAGATATCATTGACAAGCTGGACGGCATGGCGGAGCTGGTGGAATTTATCGAGGTGAGATCTCCTAAGATCATTGCCGAGTACAGGGAAAAGCTGGAGGAGAAGGTGAGGGAGCTCCTTGCCGATACCCAGATTGACGACAGCCGCATCGCCGCGGAGGTAGTCATCTTTGCGGACAAGATCTGCACGGACGAGGAAGTGGTGAGGCTGAAAAGCCACATCAGCCACATGAAGGACGTGCTTCTGTCCGATGAGGCCGGTATAGGAAGAAAGCTGGACTTTATCGCCCAGGAGATGAACAGGGAGGCGAACACCATCCTCTCCAAGGCGAACGACCTGGAGGTCTCCAACAGGGGCATTGACCTGAAGACAGAGATCGAGAAGGTAAGAGAGCAGATACAGAACATAGAGTAGAAATATAAATATAGAAAAAAGATAGAAGAGCGGGGACATGAGCATGAACGAGCAAAAAGGAATTCTGACCGTCATATCCGGTTTCTCCGGGGCGGGAAAGGGAACTGTGCTGAAAAGGCTTCTGACAAAGTACGACAATTACGCCCTTTCCATCTCAGCCACCACGAGAGCTCCCAGAGAGGGGGAGGAGAACGGCAGGGAATATTTTTTCAAAACAAGGGAAGAATTTGAAAAAATGATTGCGAAAGACGAACTGATAGAGTATGCTATGTACGTGAATAATTACTATGGCACGCCTAAGGCGTACGTGCAGGAGCAGCTCTCCCAGGGAAAGGATGTGATCCTGGAGATCGAGGTTCAGGGGGCCCTGAAGATCAAGGAAAGGTTCCCGGATGCCCTCCTTATTTTCATCACACCGCCCAGCGCGGGTGAGCTGAAGAGAAGGCTCACGGACAGAGGGACGGAAGCTCCTGAGGTGGTTGAGGAGAGAATGAGGACAGCGGCCAGGGAGTCCGGCTTCATGGAAGCCTACGACTACATCATTCTCAACGAGAGGGACCGGCTGGAGGAGTGTGTGGATAAGGTCCACGGCGTCATTTCAGCGGAGCACGCAAGAAGTACGCGCAGTCAGGCATTTATTGAACATATGAAAGAGGATTTGAAAGGAGAATAGGAATATGCTGCATCCATCATACACGGATCTGATGAAAGTAGTAAACAAAGACGTGGAGGAGGGCGAGACAAAGGTCGTCAACAGCCGGTATTCCATCGTCATGGCGACAGCCAAGAGAGCCAGACAGCTCATTGACGGCGATGTGCCTCTGGTAAAGACAAAGGACGGCGAGAAGCCGCTCTCCATTGCCATCGATGAACTGAACAGCGGCAAGATCACGATCATCGCAGAGGACTCTGAAGAATAAGCGGACGAAAATGATAAGGCAGATGCTTTTACAAGGTATCTGCCTTTCTGACTGAAAGGAGATAAAGCTATGAATGTGCTTTTTATATCGCTGGGGTGCGACAAGAACCTGGTGGACTCGGAGGTCATGATCGGCCTGCTGGCGGACAGGGGCTATCAGATGACGGACGATGAGACACAGGCAGACGTCATCGTTATCAACACCTGCTGCTTTATCCATGACGCCAAGGAGGAGAGCATCCAGACCATCCTGGAGATGGCGGAGTACAAGAAGACCGGGACCTTAAAGGCCCTCATCGTCACCGGCTGTCTGGCCCAGAGATACCAAAATGAGATCCTGGAGGAGATACCCGAGGTGGACGAGGTGCTGGGCACCACATCCTACGACAAAATAGTGGACGCCATCCAGGAGGCCCTGGAGGGAAAAAGCGGCGTCAGGATAGGGGATATCGACGCCCTGCCCCTGCCTGAGACGAAACGTCTTGTGACCACAGGCGGACATTTCGCCTACCTGAAGATCGCGGAAGGATGCGACAAGCACTGCACCTACTGCATTATCCCGAAGATACGGGGCAATTACCGCAGCGTGCCTATGGAGCGCCTTGTGAAGGAGGCGCAGGCCCTGGCGGAGGACGGCGTGAAGGAGTTGATCCTGGTGGCCCAGGAGACCACCATCTACGGGGTGGACCTGTACGGGGAGAAATCCCTTCACCGGCTGCTCAGGGAGCTGTGTAAGATTAGCGGCATACGGTGGATCCGCATCCTCTACTGCTACCCGGAGGAGATTGATGATAACCTTATCCAGGTCATGAAGGAGGAGCCCAAGATCTGTCACTACCTGGATCTGCCTATCCAGCACGCCAGCACGGAGATCCTTGGCAGAATGGGACGGCGCACATCGAGAGAGGACTTAGAGGAGATCATCGGGAAGCTGAGACGGGAGATACCGGATATTGCCATCCGCACCACTCTTATCACCGGATTTCCCGGGGAGACAAAGGAGCAGCACGAGGAGCTGATGGACTTTGTGGACCAGATGGAATTCGACAGGCTGGGCGTCTTCACCTACTCCCCGGAGGAGGGAACACCGGCGGCCGAGATGGAGGATCAGATCCCGGAGGAAGTAAAGGAGGACCGGCAGGCGGAGCTGATGGAGCTCCAGCAGGAGATCGCCTTTGACCTGGCTGAGGATATGATCGGCCGGGAGGTGCTGGTCATGATCGAGGGAAAGGTGGCCGACGAGAACGCCTACGTGGGCAGGACCTACAAGGACGCCCCGAATGTGGACGGTCTCATTTTCGTAAATACAGATGAGGAACTGATGTCCGGCGATTTTGCCAGAGTGAAAGTCACAGGGGCAGCAGAATACGATTTGATAGGAGAGTTGATGTAAGATGAATTTGCCAAATAAACTGACCGTACTGCGGGTAATCATGGTACCATTTTTTGTGTTTTTCATGCTCACGGATTTCGCGGGGGACGCCGGCAAATGGATCGCCCTCGTCCTTTTCTGCCTGGCAAGCCTGACAGACATGCTGGACGGCAAGATTGCCAGAGCCCGGAACCTGGTGACTAACTTCGGTAAATTTATGGACCCTTTGGCGGATAAGCTGCTTGTGTGCTCTGCCATGATCTGTCTCATTCCGGCGGGCAAGCTGCCGGCCTGGGTGGTCATCGTCATCATCGCGCGGGAGTTCATCATCAGCGGGTTCCGGCTGGTGGCGGCCGACAGCGGCATCGTTATCGCGGCCAGCTACTGGGGAAAATTCAAGACCGTGTCCCAGATGTTCATGGTGATCGTGCTGATCGCTGACCTGGGCGGCGTATTTGATACAGTGGGTACTGTGCTTATCTGGATCGCCCTGATACTGACAGTGGTATCACTGATCGATTATATTGCGAAAAATGTAGAAGTGCTGACAAAGGGAGGAATGTAGGATGACAGTGGAGCTGATTTCTGTCGGTACGGAAATACTTCTCGGAAACATCGTGAACACAAACGCCGCCTACCTGGCGGAGAAAATTGCCCTGCTGGGGCTTTCCTGCTACCACCAGAGCGTGGTGGGGGATAATGAGGAGCGGCTGGAGGACGCCATCCGGCTGGCCCTCTCAAGGTCCGACATCGTCATCTTAAGCGGCGGCCTTGGCCCCACCAAGGATGACCTGACTAAGGAAGTGACAGCAAAGGTATTTGGAAGGGAACTCTATGAGGACGCCCACTCCAAAGAGCGCATCCAGGCCTACTTTGACAAGCGGAGGGCCCAGGGCCGGGAGATTACGGCCAACAACTGGAAGCAGGCCCTCGTCCCGGAGGGAGCCATCGTGGTGGACAACCACAACGGCACAGCCCCGGGCATCATCCTGGAGGATAAGGAAAAGGGAAAGACGGCCATCCTTCTGCCGGGACCTCCGGGTGAGATCAAACCCATGTTTGAGAGGGATATCGCCCCCTATCTGAACAGGCTGCAGCCGGAGGGCATTTATTCGAAGATGGTGAAGATCTGCTCCATCGGAGAGAGCCAGGCGGAGACCATGGTGGCGGATCTGATGGATGAGCAGAGCAACCCCACCCTTGCACCCTACGCCAAGACCGGGGAGGTGCATTTCCGGGTGACTGCCAAGGCGGCGGACGAGGAGTCCGCCAGGAGGCTGATGGAGCCCATGCTGGCGGAGCTTGAGAAGCGGTTCGGAGACTACATCTACACCATGGACGAGGAGGTTACTTTGGAGGAGGCAGTTGTAGGCATGCTCCGGGAGAGACAGATGACAGTCACAACAGCCGAGTCCTGTACCGGGGGCCTGCTGGCAGGCAGGATCATGAACGTGCCAGGGGCCTCCAATGTGTACAAAGAGGGATATATCACCTACTCCAATGAGGCCAAGGAAAAGCTCCTTGGCGTGGAACACAGCACTCTGGAGAGCGTGGGGGCGGTAAGCCCTGAGACAGCGGAGCAGATGGCCCGGGGAGCGGCCCGCCAGGCAGGCGCGGACGCGGCTCTCTCTGTCACCGGCATTGCCGGACCGGACGGGGGAACGCCGGGGAAACCGGTGGGCCTTGTGTATGTCGGGTGCTGTGTCAGGGGAAAGACCCGGGTGGAGGAATTCCGCTTTACCGGGAACCGCAGCAAGAACAGAGACTATGCTGTTGTCAGAGCGCTGACCCTGCTCCGGGAGGAACTGCTCAGGACAGAGGACAAGGCATAGATACCATAGAAAAAGGAGGAAGATCCTATGAATATACGCAGACTGGAGAGACAGGAGACGCTGGATGCCCTCCACCTTGTGTGGGACGTGTTTGCCCAGGATGTGGCGCCTCTGTACACACCGGAGGGAGTGGCTTCTTTTCAGGACTTTATCAGATATCCGAATATAGAGAGGAAGATGCAGACAGAGGGGCTTGCCCTCTTTGGCGCCTTTGAGGGAAGCCAGCTGCTGGGCGTGGGAGGGATTCTGCCCACCGGACATATCGCCCTCCTCTTTGTGAGGCGGGAGTACCAGCACAGCGGGATCGGGAAGGCTATCCTGCTGGAGATGTGCTCCTTTGCGGTTCAGACTTACCGGGTGTCGAAGTTTACGGTCAATGCTTCCCCGGGAGCGGTGGACGCCTACCGCCACATGGGTATGCATGACACAGCGCCGGAGCAGAACGCAGGCGGGATGCGCTATATCCCCATGGAGATGTGGGCAGCCTCTGTTCCCCTGAAGAAAAAGAGGGGAAAGGGAGTCTACATTGCCGCAGGCGTGGGGGCAGCCTGCCTTGTTCTCGCTGTGGTGGCGGGAGCTGCCATCTCGAGGGAGCTGCGCTACGTGGCCGAGAACGGCGTGGACGAGTATATGCAGGACGGTAGCCAGTGGGGAGATGACGGCTCCTCCATTGAGGACTGGTATGATGAATTCTACGGCGGCTACGGACAGGGCGGCTACGGACAGGCTGAGGACGGTCAGGAGGAGTCCGGCATTGACGCCATCCCGGAGTATGTGGATGAGGACTGCGGCTACGATGTGACGGAGGACAACTACATTTACACAGCGGACAATACGGGCAGCACTACCATTCAGTTTGAGGTCTACTATCCCCAGGTGGACGGCCTGGACGCGGAGGTACAGGAGAAGGTGAACACCGCTCTCCAGGACTGCGCCCTGGACTCTGTGGATAAGCTGTACCTGTCTCCCTCTGACGAGATGAAAGAGAAGGTGCTGGGGGAGGAGTATCCGGTGCTGGCAAGCTTTGTGGAGTACAAGGTCACCTACCAGAGCCGGTCGCTCTTAAGCGTGGTATTCCAGGATTACAGCTACGAGGGCAGTGAGAACGACTATCACGTGGCCCTCCGGTGCGTGAACGTGAACCTCCAGGATGGAACCCTCTATGAGGTGAAGGATATTGTCAATCTGGACGACAGCTTTGTCGGCCAGTGGGCGCAGGTTATGCGGGACGAGGCGGACGACGACACCTTCCTCTCGGAGCTGAGCGCGGAGGACATGAAGGCTGTCCTCGGCGGAGACACAAAGGACGGCGTCTACACACCGGAATTCTTCGTGGATGAGGACGGGCTGGAGATCGGCCTTTCCTTCCGCTATCCGGCGGACAGCCAGGACGACAGAGGGTATGCCTGGGTGACAGCACCCTTTGACTTTGACGAGATAGGGCCCTTTGCCTCTGACAGCGGCTTCTGGGCGCTTGTTCAGTAAAGGAGAGGACTGACAGATGAAAGCATTGGTTATCGCAGAAAAGCCGTCGGTGGCCCGGGACATAGCCAGAGTCCTGAAGTGCGGGAAAAATATTTCCGGTGCCATCGAGGGCGGACAGTATATCGTCACCTGGGGGCTGGGGCACCTTGTGACCCTGGCGGATCCGGAGGACTATGACCCCAAATACAAGGCGTGGAAGCTGGAGGATCTTCCCCTGATGCCAAAGGAGTTCAAGCTGGAGGTGATCCGCCAGAGCCAGAAGCAGTATCAGGCTGTGAAGGCCCAGATACACAGGAAGGACGTAGGTGAGATCATCATAGCCACAGACGCCGGACGGGAGGGGGAGCTGGTGGCCCGGCTGATCCTTGTCAAGGCGGGAAACAAAAAGCCCATCAAGAGGCTCTGGATCTCTTCCGTCACGGACAAAGCTATCCGGGAGGGCTTTGCCCGCTTGAGGAACGGGCACGACTACGATCCCCTCTACGACGCGGCCCTCTGCCGGGCGGAGGCGGACTGGCTTGTGGGCATCAACGCCACGAGAGCACTGACCTGCAGGTACAACGCCCAGCTCTCCTGCGGCAGGGTACAGACCCCCACACTGGCCATTGTGGCCAAGAGGGAGGAACAGATACGCGGCTTTGTCCCCCGGACCTACTATGGGCTGCGGGCGTCCGCAAAGGGCATTACCCTTATATGGAAGGATGGGAAATCGGGGAGTACAAGAACCTTTGACAGAGAAAGGATCCAGGGACTCAGGAGAGCCCTGGAGGGCCGGGAGGCGGAAGTGCGGGAGGTGAAGGCCGCCCGGAAAAAGACCTGCGCGCCCCTTCTCTACGACCTGACAGAGCTCCAGAAGGACGCCTACAAACGGTTCGGCTTTTCGCCCAAGGAGACACTGAATATCATGCAGCGGCTCTACGAGAACCACAAGGTGCTGACCTACCCAAGGACCGACTCACGGTATATCAGCAGCGATATCGTCCCCACTATAAAGGATCGGCTGGAGGCCTGCGCTGTGGGCCCCTACCGGAAGCTGGCGGCAAAGGTGATGCGCACGGCAGTGAGCCCGAAGGCCGCCTTTGTCAATGACAAAAAGGTGTCGGATCACCACGCCATCATCCCCACAGAGCAGTATGTGGAGCTGACCCACATGACAAACGAGGAGAGAAAGATCTACGACCTGGTGGTGAGACGCTTCCTGTCTGTCCTCTATCCGCCGGCGGAGTACGAGGAGATCCAGCTGACAGCAGCCCTGGGAGAGGAGAGCTTCTACGCAAAGGGAAGGCGTATGCTGAAGGAAGGCTGGAGAGAGGTCTACGGCGCGGACGAGGAAGAGGAGAGGGAGGAGGACGAGGACGTAAAGAGCCAGTCCCTCCCCAGACTGGAGAAGGGGGATAGGATCGAAGGAGTTCATCTTGCCGTCACAGAGGGAAAGACAAAGCCCCCTGCCCGATTTAACGAGGGAACCCTCCTGGCGGCCATGGAGAACCCGGCAGCCTACATGGAGAGCCACGACAAGCAGGCGGCAAAGACACTGGGAGAGACCGGCGGGCTTGGGACTGTGGCTACCCGGGCGGATATCATGGACAAGCTCTTTGGAAGCTTCCTCCTTGAGAAGAGAGGAAATGAGATCTATCTCACCTCCAAGGCAAAGCAGCTCTTGGAGCTGGTTCCCGCAGACCTGAAAAAACCGGAGCTGACTGCTGACTGGGAGATGAAGCTTTCACGCATCGCTGATGGAAAGCTGAAGAGAAGCGCCTTCATGCGGGATATCCGGGATTACGCCCAGGCTGTCACGGAGGAGATCCGGACCGGCACCGGCACCTTCCGCCACGACAACCTGACCAACACGAAGTGCCCGGTCTGCGGCAAGCGGATGCTGCGGGTGAAGGGGAAGAACGCGGAGCTGCTGGTGTGCCAGGACAGAGAGTGCGGCCACCGGGAGACCATCGCCCGCGCCTCCAACGCCCGGTGCCCGGTTTGCCACAAGAAGATGATGCTGAAGGGCCAGGGGGAGGGGCAGGTGTTTGTCTGCTCCTGCGGCTACAAGGAAAAGCTGTCCGCCTTCAAGGAGCGAAGGAAGAAGGAGGGGGCAGGCGTCAGCAAGCGGGATGTCCGGAAATATCTGGACAGGCAGAAGGACGAGCCTGTCAACACGGCCTTTGCGGACGCCCTCGCGGGCATCAAGCTGGATCAGTAGATGGACCGGCAGAAAAAATACTGAAACCAGATTGACGAATGTCGAAAATTATGAGAGAATAATTTTAGGTATGGGTTAAATATCTAACGACCCTGCAAAAATTCCGTACATGCAGCCAAGGGCATGTACGCATATCGAAAGGAGTTTTAAAATGATTTATTCACATGAAGTAGAAATGATGTGTCCGGTAGCTCAGGGTGCAAATCACGGACCGGCTCCGATCCCGGAAGAAGCAAAATGGGTACAGGCTAAAGAGATCAAGGACATCTCCGGTTTTACACACGGCGTAGGCTGGTGCGCACCTCAGCAGGGAGCATGTAAGCTGACTCTGAACGTAAAGGACGGTATCATCCAGGAGGCTCTCGTAGAGACACTGGGATGCTCCGGAATGACGCACTCCGCAGCTATGGCTTCCGAGATCCTGCCGGGAAAGACAATCCTCGAGGCTCTGAATACAGACCTTGTCTGTGACGCTATCAACACAGCCATGAGAGAGCTCTTCCTTCAGATCGTTTACGGAAGAACACAGAGCGCGTTCTCCGAGAACGGACTTGCCATCGGCGCTGGTCTGGAAGACCTCGGAAAAGGACTCCGTTCACAGGTTGGAACCATGTATGGTACATTAGCCAAAGGTCCCCGTTACCTTGAGATGGCTGAGGGATATGTAACAGGTATCGCTCTTGACGAGAACGATGAGATCATCGGATACCAGTTCGTAAACCTTGGAAAGCTGACAGACTTTATCAAAAACGGCGATACACCGAACGACGCCTGGGAGAAAGCCAAAGGTCAGTACGGCCGGGTAGATGACGCTGTGAAGATCATCGATCCCCGCAAAGAGTAATCGCAGGTTATCGCAAAGAATAAAGGTAATAATTCAGGAGGATACATAAATGGCTTTATTTGAATCATATGAAAGAAGAATTGATAAAATCAATGAAGTGTTAAACAGCTACGGCATTGCTTCACTGGAAGAAGCTGAGAAGATCACAAAAGATGCCGGACTGGACGTATACAACCAGATCAAAGGCATTCAGCCGATCTGCTTTGAAAATGCATGCTGGGCTTACATCACAGGTGCAGCCATCGCTATCAAGAAGGGGTGCGAGACAGCTGCAGACGCTGCCGCGGCAATCGGAGAGGGCCTGCAGGCTTTCTGTATTCCGGGATCTGTTGCTGACCAGCGTAAAGTAGGTCTTGGACACGGCAACCTTGGCAAGATGCTCCTTGAGGAGACAACAGACTGCTTCTGCTTCCTGGCAGGACACGAGTCCTTCGCAGCAGCAGAGGGAGCCATCGGTATCGCTGAGAAAGCGAACAAAGTCCGCAAGAAACCGCTCCGCGTTATCCTGAACGGACTTGGAAAGGACGCTGCAAAGATCATTTCCAGAATTAACGGTTTCACATACGTACAGACAGAGTACGACTACTTCACAGGCGAGCTGAAGGAAGTGCAGAGGATTGCCTACTCTGACGGACTTCGCTCCAAGGTTAACTGCTACGGCGCAAACGATGTGCGCGAGGGTGTTGCCATCATGTGGAAAGAGGGCGTAGACGTTTCCATCACAGGTAACTCCACAAACCCGACACGTTTCCAGCATCCGGTTGCAGGAACCTACAAGAAAGAGTGTGTTGAGGCAGGAAAGAAATACTTCTCCGTTGCATCCGGCGGCGGTACAGGACGTACACTCCACCCGGACAACATGGCTGCAGGACCGGCTTCCTACGGTATGACAGACACAATGGGACGTATGCACTCTGACGCTCAGTTCGCAGGATCCTCATCCGTACCGGCTCACGTAGAGATGATGGGTCTCATCGGCGCAGGAAACAACCCGATGGTTGGTATGACTGTCGCAGTTGCCGTTTCCATCGAAGAGGCAAAGAAGGCTGGCAAATTCTAATCAGCCTTTGAAATGAATTGCTCCCCATATGGCGGACACCGGAAAATCCGGAGCTGCCATGTGGGGAGCTTTTTATGTCTGCATATTTATCTGGTTATAAGAAAACTGTATGAACTTGCGCCGGAGTATGATACACTGTAAGCGTCGGCATAAAATACGGCAAAATATCAGAAGAATTTATGAGAGTGAACAGGAGAGAAGAAAGATGCAGGTCAAAGCGATAACCCCCAGGGGATACTGCAAGGGCGTTGTGCGTGCAATAGAGATGGCAAAAAAGGCAAAGGACGAAAAGAAGCCCATCGTCATCCTGGGCATGATCGTCCATAACCAGTACATTGTGGATGCTCTGAAGGAGATGGGCATTGAGACCATTGATCATCCGGGGAAGACACGTCTGGAGCTTCTGGATGAGATTGATGAGGGGACTGTGATCATCACGGCCCACGGGGCCAGCGATCAGGTGTTTGAAAAAGCTCGCGGCAAGGGACTCCACGTCATCGACGCCTCCTGCCTGGATGTGATCAAGACCCACAATGTGATCAAGACGAGGCTGCAAGAGGGCTTTGAGGTATTATATTTTGGAAAGGCAGGGCACCCGGAGGCGGAGGGGGCTGTCTCTATCGACGCAAAAAGGGTCCACCTTATTACCAGCAAATCTGACCTTGATGGCATAGATCCGGGCAGGTCCTACGTCATCACAAACCAGACTACCATGTCCCTGTACGATGTGCAGGAGCTATGCGAATATGCGGAAAAGCTGCTGCCTTACGTACTCGTCGAGAAGGAGACATGTACAGCCACCAAGATCCGGCAGGAGGCCATCAAAAATATGGACGAGGATGTGGATATCGTGTTTATCGTGGGGGATCCCCACTCCAATAACACCCAGAAGCTGGCCGCCATCGCCCGGGAGAAACGGGAGGTCTACATGATAGAGAGCCTGGAGGATCTGGATGTGGAGCTTTTGAGAGGGAAGAGAAAGGCCGCTGTCTCCTCTGGGGCGTCCACCCCCACCTATCTGACAAACCAGGTCATTGGATTTCTGGAACAGTTTGAGGAAACTGATCCCGCCACTTACCGGAAGCCAGCCACTGACCTGACGAAAATTCTTGACTGACCGGTCATAGAAAGGGAACCTGATGAGAGAAAAGAATTATAACCTGGAACTGATACGCATGGTGTCCTTTGTCCTGGTGATCGCCATACATGTGAGCAATTATTTCTGCCGCGGCTACGGGGAGATCCCGGACAGTGAATACCTCTTTTCGCTTGTGGTGGACACGGCGGCCAGAGTGAGCGTGCCCTGCTTTTTCATGATCACCGGGGCGCTGCTCATGGGGAGGGATGAGCCTCTTGAGAAGCATGTGAAGAGACTGATCCGGTTTTTTACCGTGCTGGTGGTGTGGAGTCTGGTCTACTATCTGTGGAATACCTTTTACATGAAGTCTGATTTTGACCTGCGGACGATCCTCTATGAGCCTGTGGAGGCGCATCTGTGGTATCTGTATGCCATGATACCCATTTACCTGGTCCTCCCGTTCCTGCAGGTGATGTGCAGGAGCTTCAGCGTAAAGCTGGAGAAAGCCTTTTTTGTAGTGACTACAGGGACGGTCATTGCCAATTATCTGCTTTGGCTGATGCACGGCGAATTTTACTACGACCCGCCTCTGATCGGGGACCGGGTCTATGTCTATTACCTGTACGCGGGCTACTATCTCTATAAGTACAGGGACCGCATTCGCCTCAGCCAGAGGGCGGCAGCAGCGGTATGCGCTGCGAGTCTTGCCGCCTCATTTGGCATCACGCTGGCCGCGACGGTGGTACAGGGGGATCACTACGAGGGAGCCCTTACCTATGGCATGCCCTTTATCGTGCTGGCCTCTGCCATGTTTTTCCTCGTTATGCTCAGGCTGAGAGGTGGAAGCCTGCGGCCCGGTGAGAGGGCAAAAAGGGTCATAGATCTCTTCTGCGGGTGTTCCTTTGGGATCTATCTCATCCATATCCTGTTCCTGGACAATTACAAAAAGCATATGGAGCCCTACGATCTGTCCGCCTGGATCGCGGTGCCGGCGCTTGTGGCGAGTATCACAGCCGTATCCTTCCTGTGCGTCTGGCTGCTGCGGAGGACGAAGCTTGGACGGAAGATCACCTGATACCGCAGGCAGAATAGATACACAGAAAAACTGACGCAGCAAAGGAGAAGATTTATGAAATACGATTTTACTTCCATCATGGACCGGTACGGGAAGGACGCCCTGGCCGTCGATGCCCTGGGTGCCAATCCCATGGCCCCCACGCCGCCGAAGGAGGGATTCGACTTTATCCCCATGTGGGTGGCGGATATGAATTTCGCGACTGTCCCCACTGTTGTGGAGGCGATTACAGAGCGGGCGAAGCATCCGGCCTTCGGGTATTTTGCCCCCAGTGACGCCTACTATGACTCAGTGATCCGGTGGCACAGAGACAGAAACGGCGTCACGGATCTTGCGCCTGCCTGTATCGGCTATGAAAACGGCGTGCTTGGCGGCGTGGTCAGCGCCATAAACGCGTTCTGCTCCAGGGGAGACAATGTACTCCTCCATTCTCCCACCTACATTGGCTTTACCGGCTGCCTGACAGACAATGGCTACAACATAGTCCTTTCCCCGCTGGTTAAGGACGAGAAGAATGTCTGGCGGATGGATTTTGAGGACATGGAGAGAAAGCTTGCGGAACATAAAATCCACGCGGCCATTTTCTGTTCTCCCCACAATCCATGCGGCCGCGTGTGGGAGCGCTGGGAGATCGAGAAGGCCATGGAGCTCTACAGGAAATACGACGTCATGGTCGTCTCGGATGAGATCTGGTCAGACATTATCCTGGAGGGACACAGGCACATTCCCACACAGAGCGTGTCGGAGGATGCGAAGATGCGCACCGCCGCCTTTTACGCGCCGTCCAAGACCTTTAATCTGGCCGGCCTGATCGGGAGCTATCACATTATTTATAATCCCTATATCAGAGACCGGATTGCAAAGGAGTCTTCCCTCAGTCACTACAACAGTATGAACGTACTGTCCATGCACGCCCTCATCGGCGCCTACGGGCAGGAAGGCCGCGAGTGGGTGGATGAGCTGCGCCAGGTCATTACCGGAAATGTGGACTATGCCTGCCGGTTTATCAAGGACCGGCTGGAGGGCCTGGAGGTCAGCCGCCCGGAAGGCACCTACATGCTTTTTGTGGACTGTACAAAGTGGTGCCGGGAGCACGGGAAAACGATCGAGGATGTGGAGCGGGCGGCCTGGGATGTGGGCGTAGGGCTTCAGGACGGCCGCATGTTCCACGGCCCTTGCCATGTCCGTATCAATCTGGCGCTGCCTTTTTCCAGAGTGCAGGAGGCCTTTGAACGCCTGGCCAGGTACGTCTTCTGTGACTGAATACTTTTAGGCCGAAGATTGACAAGATCCGACAATCTTACTACAATAAAACTATCAGAAATGAGAAGGAAGGGGACGAAGAAATGGCAAGATTTTGTACACAATGCGGAAGAAGACTGGAAGAAGGGGAGGTCTGCAACTGCACGCAGCAGAACCAGAATACTGCACAGAGCCAGAGCAAGGCTGCTCCCGGAGCAGGGAGCCAGCAGCAGAGCGGCAGTCAGCAGTATAATCAGGGCATGAACGGCGGCCAGCAGAGCGCACCCTACACAAATTATCAGGGCGGCCAGCAGCAAAATCAGGCGGCAGGCGGGCAGCAGCAATACCAGGGAGCGAATTACCAGCAGTATAACCAGGGCATGAACAGTAATCAGCAGTACGGACAGGGCATGAACGGCGGCCAGCAGTCCCAGTGGGCGGGCATGAACAGCCAGCAGATGAAGCAGATGGGCGCCCAGGCCATGGCGGGAGCCAGGAACATGTTCCGGGAGGTTCTTCCAATCCTGAAGCGCCCAGTGACAGAGACAAGAAGGATAGCCGCGGGCAACTCCCCGCTGGTGGGTCTGGAGCTGATCGGCCTGAAGGCGCTGATCATCCTGATCATTGTCCTGATCGCGGCATCCAGGATCTCCGGAATCTCTAACGGTATGATACAGATGCCTTATTTTAAGCTGATCATACTCACTCTCCTTTTAACCGTGGGAATTGACGCCTTGGAGGCTGTGCTCCTGAATGCGTTCGCCGGCATGTTTAAGGGCAGCACCAACATAAACGCCATGTTCTGCGTGGTGGGAAGCCGGGCGCTCTACGACGGGATTATCGCCATCGTGGCAGGCCTGCTGGCTCCGTTTTTCCTCACCGGCTCCGCCTTTGTCCTTGCGTTCGGCGGTCTGATCCTGCCCTATGTCCAGTACGGGGCTTACCGGTCGGTTGCGCAGGGGGACGATGACAGAAGAGTGTACGCGTTTTTTATCGTGAAGGTGATCTCAGCGCTTGTTCTGTATGTCATTTTCTACCTGATGGCAGCTGACATGCTGACTTCTATGATTGGAAGCGCTATGAGCGGCCTTGGCTCAGGCTTCGGTTCGGGCTTTGGCTCATACTATTAAAAAGGGAGCGTGATCCGGAATGATGGTAAAGCTGAATGACCAGGCCAGGGCATATATGGAAAGGCTGGGCTGGAGCGACCTTGTGCTTGGCGTGGAGGAGTACACCAGCTGATGCGCGCCTCCGTATAAGGAGATCGTGGTAAGTTTTACCCGAGAGGACAGGGAGGCCATGGAGGCGAAGGGCTATGTGGCCGCAGAGAGCGAGGTCGGTAATGTGTATTACCCCGCGGAAGGGGTGAAGACCTCGGAGGAAATAGCCGTGAATTACATAGAGTACCCGTGGCTTACCAGATTTGAAGTGGAAGGGATCGAGCCGTCATAGAGCGGGCGGCAGTTGGAAAGAAAACTCTGTGCAGATGAAAAACATCGGATCTGCACAGAGTTTTTTTGTTAGGCAGAGACGATGGTAAAATAGTATTTCCGGTCTCCCACAGTGACCCGGAAGACAGTGTCATTGAACGTGCGCTTCCACCTGTACAGGAAGGGCAGGACCTGTTCTACCTCCACATCGTATCCCTCATACATTTCTTCTCTTTGAACGGACACATCCCCGGAGCTGATGCAGAAGAGCCAGAGAGTGTCAATATCAGCGTCATGGCGCCTGGTGGAGCCCGCGTCCCACTGGACCAGATAGTCGTCCACAGGAAGCCGTGTCAGCAGGCCGTCCCTGGCAAATACAGTTGGGTTTAACCAGAAAATAAGCAGAAACAGCAGGATGACCACAGCCAAAAGACACAGCAGTCGTTTTTTCTTTGCTTTCATTTACACCGCCTCCCTGGGGAAAATGGATATCAGGCTTCAACTCTTTCAAAAAGATACTGACAGCACCTCGACCTATGATGTAAAATTATAACACAGAAAGAGGTGAAAGCAATGATTAATTACTCGGAAAACGCACAGAAGCAGTATCACACCCAGGTGGGAGAGGGGGATGTGGGACGATATGTGATCCTCCCCGGGGATCCCAAGCGGTGCGAAAAGATCGCGAAATATTTTGACAGTCCGAAGCTGATCGCGGACAGCAGGGAGTATGTGACCTACACCGGTTATCTGGAGGGGGAGAAGGTGAGCGTTACCTCCACCGGCATCGGCGGCCCATCGGCGTCTATCGCCATGGAGGAGCTGGTTATGGCAGGGGCGGACACATTTATCAGAGTGGGCACCTGCGGCGGCATGCAGCTTGATGTGAAGAGCGGGGACATTGTGATCGCCAGCGGCGCCATCCGGATGGAGGGAACCAGCAGAGAGTACGCTCCCATTGAGTTCCCGGCGGTGGCGGACATAGGGATCACCAACGCGCTTATAGAGTCGGCGCAGGAGCTTGGGTATCCCTGCCATGTGGGCGTGGTGCAGTGCAAGGACTCCTTTTTCGGCCAGCACGCGCCGGAGACAAAGCCGGTCAGCTATGAGCTTCTGAACAAGTGGGAGGCCTGGAAGCGCCTGGGCTGCCTGGCCTCGGAGATGGAGTCGGCGGCTCTCTTTGTGGTGGCCAGCGCGCTCCGCGTCAGGGTGGGCTCCTGCTTTCTTGTCATGGCTAACCAGGAGCGGGCAAAGGCCGGGCTGGAAAATCCGGTGGTCCACGACACAGACACAGCTGTACGGACTGCTGTGGAGGCTCTGCGCAGGATGATCCGGGCCGGGCGACAGGCCGGCAGGGAGGAGAAAAAGTGACAGAAAGAGGACAGGTGGATAAAAAGCAAATGGATAAAGGACAGATACAGGAGCTGATCAGCGCGGCTATGGTTCAGCTTGAGAAGGCCTACGCACCCTACTCTCACTTTAAAGTGGGGGCGGCTCTTCTAACCAAGGAGGGAAGGATCTACACAGGATGCAACATTGAAAACGCCGCCTACACCCCCACCAACTGCGGGGAGAGAACCGCTTTTTTCAAGGCAGTCAGCGAGGGAGAGCGCCACTTCCGGGCCATCTGCATTGTGGGAGGCATGGACGGCGTGCCGACAGACTACACGGCTCCCTGCGGGGTGTGCAGGCAGGTCATGATGGAGTTCTGCTCCCCGGAGGAATTTGAGATCATACTGGCCAGGGGAGCGGAGGACTATCAGGTGTATAAGCTGAAGGATCTGCTGCCCCGGGGCTTTGGGCCAGGCAATCTGGAGAAGAAGGATCAGTAGAAAGAGAGGACGAAAAAGAGAATGGACAGGATGGAAATATTAAGCCATGTAGACCACACGCTGCTGGCCCAGGACGCTGCCTGGGAGGATATACGGCAGATACTGGACGACGCGGTCGCCTACAGGACCGCCTCCGCCTGTATACCGGCGGCCTATGTAAAGAGGGCGGCAGATTATGTGGAAGGGAGGCTTCCCATCTGTACGGTGATCGGCTTCCCCAACGGATACAGCACCGCGCAGGCCAAGGCTTATGAGGCCCGGGACGCTGTCGCCAACGGAGCGTCGGAGATCGATATGGTGATCCATGTGGGGGCCCTCAAAGATAAGAGATACGATGAGATCGAGGAGGAGATCCGCAGGGTGCACGAGGCATGCCAGGGAAGGATCCTGAAGGTCATTATCGAGACCTGCCTCCTCACAGAGGAGGAGAAGATCGCCATGTGTGACATCGTCACAAGAGCCGGTGCGGAGTACATCAAGACATCCACCGGATTTTCCAGCGGCGGAGCCACCTTTGCGGACGTGGAACTCCTGAGAAAGCATGTGGGAGAAGGAGTGAAGGTCAAGGCGGCCGGGGGCATCCGCTCCTTTGAGGATGCGGAGAGGTTCCTGGAGCTGGGGGCTGACCGGCTGGGCACAAGCAGGCTGGTAAAGCTGATAAAACAGTTGATAAAAAAATAAATTGACAGACAAGTGTGTCCGGTGCTATACTAACTACCATAAACCGGAGACGGGGAAGTTGTATTGCCAAACGGTCTGCAGCGAATTCGGGATGGTGGAAGCCGAAGAGATGTCAGTGGCAGTAAGTGGGCCCCGGAGGGCGACGTGAAAGGAAGAGCTTCCGAGTAGCCGAGACGCAAGGCCAGCGTTAGAGGGCCAGGGATGTGATGGCATTCCGGCAGAGTGGACATATCTATGGGATATGTCAAACAGGGTGGTACCGCAGGTTTTTACCTGTCCTTGAAGTATTTTCAGGGACAGGTTTTTTTATTTTACAGGAAAGTCCTTCGGGCTTTACTGTTGCAGGAAATCTGTCAGCCGGATGCAGGGAAAGACAGTCTGGAGGTGAGAAAATGGATGACAGCTTTATGCTTTATGACCTGAAGGTGGAAGTGGTTGGGTCGGAGAAGCCTATGGTGTGCAGCCACAGGGAGGGAGACTATTTTCTGGTGATCGGAGAAAATCTTGTCTTTCCGGAAAACAATTCCTTTTCCATGTACGCCCTGAGCGCGCTGCTCCCCCTGCTTCCCGCAAAGCAGCGGGTGCTGGATCAGAATGACTGGATGCTCTCGGACAGCGTCATCGCCTGTCCGGACCCGAACTGCGGGGCAAGATTTAAGATTACCCGTATCGGGAAACGGAAATTCAGCCACGGCGCGTGTACAGTGGAACCTCTCTACAGGGAAGAAAATGAAAAGACAGAAAAAGGAGAAGACAGACTATGACAGAGAAGATCGAACTTACAGAAGGCTATAAGATAAGCAGAGTGATCAACGGGTGCTGGCAGCTGTCGGAGGGACACAGCATCAAGAATGATCTGGATTTTGACGACGTGATGCGGGCCTTCCACATGCTGGCGGAGAGAGGATTTACTACCTTTGACTGCGGCGATATCTACACAGGGGTGGAGGAGTTCCTGGGAAAATTCGTGCTGGAGCTGAAAAATGGCAGAGGCGTCTCCCCGGCAGACATCCAGATCCACACAAAATACGTACCGGATCTGGATATGCTGGACAAAGTGGATTTCCAGTACACGGAGAAGATCATTGACAGGAGCCTTAAAAGACTGAACCGGGACGTGCTGGACATGGTGCAGTTCCACTGGTGGGATTACGATGTGCCGGGATGCGTGGAGACAGCCGGGTATCTGTGCAGGCTGAAGGAGAAGGGAAAGATCCGCAATATCAGCGTCACCAATTTCGATACAGCCCACCTGGCAGAGCTGGTGGACGCGGGAATTCCGGTAGTCACAAGCCAGACCCAATACTCTGTGTTTGACAGAAGGCCGGAGAAGGGATATCTGGATTACCTGAAGCAGCATCACATTCCTATGCTCTGCTACGGAACCCTGTCCGGCGGATTCCTGGCAGAGAGATGGATCGGGAAGAAGATGGAGGAGCCGGAGACAAGATCCCAGGTGAAATATATGCAGGTCATCGAGGACTCCCTTGGCTGGGACGGCTACCAGCAGCTTCTTCTCATACTGAAGGATATCGCGGAGAAATACGGTGTAGGCATCTCCCAGGTGGCGTCCCGGTACATTTTGAGCCAGGAGGGTGTGGGAGCAGCCATCATTGGCGTCAGGAACAGCCGCCACGTGGAAGACAATATGCGGATCTTTTCTTTTGAACTCTCCGGGGAAGATATACAGAGGATCCGGAGCTTCCTTGAGCAGTACCCCACAGTAGAGGGGGAGCCCTTCCAGCAGGAGAGGACCGTGGGCTCCAAGTACAGGAGCATCATGTGGATGAACTTAAGCGAGGAAGAGTAGGAGAGAGATACACACAGACATACAGATCATAGGAACAGGAGGTATTATCATGGAGCAGCAGAGAAACACGCAGACAAGGGAAAGACTGGAATTTCGCGGCGGATGGGGCATGGCTTTTCTGCCGGTGGCGATCTTCCTCTTTTTCTGTATCCTGTACTTTGTCGTCTTTAAGGCGTTTGAGATGTACGCGCTTGCCATGGGAGCCTTTGTGGGGCTTCTCGTGGGCGCTGTGTTTGTTAAGAAAGGACAGTATGACCGTTTCTGGGAGGCGGTCTACGAGGGAGCGAAGGAGGCGGTGCCCATCGGCATCCTTCTTCTGATCATCGGCATGTTCGCTTCTATGATCAAGGCCGCTGATATTTCTTCCGGCTTTGTATGGCTGGCAGACTACTTTCATGTTAGCGGCGGGCTCTTTACGGCATTTACCTTTTTTGCCGTCTGTGTCATAGCCACGGCCACAGGATCCTCCCTGGGAACCATGTTTACCTGCTTCCCTATCTTTTACCCGGCAGGCATCCTGCTGGGAAGCAATGCACCAGTGCTGGCCGGAGCCATTGTGGGCGGCGCCATCTTCGGCGATAATCTGGCGCCTATCTCGGATACCACCATCATTTCAGCCGGAACCCAGGAGTACAGGAACCGGCCGGGAACCGCGGATGTGGGAGGATGCGTGTCCACCCGCCTGAAATATTCCCTTGTGGCAGCCACTCTGTCCTTCGCTCTGTTCTGGGCCTTTGGCGGAGGCGGAACAGCAGGGACAGGAGGGGAGGAGATATTGGCCGGAAATAAGAACCCGTCCACCCTGATCATGCTCATACCTGTGGCAGTGATGCTGGTGCTCGCGGTGAAGACGAGAAACATTTACAAGGCCATCACAGCCGGCATCCTTCTGGGCACAGTGATCGGCCTGGCATCCAGACTTCTCACCTTTGGCGACGTGATCTCCATTCAGGACGGGGCCCCGGCAGGATTTCTGACAGACGGCATCAGCGGTATGATGGCTACGGTAGTTCTGGTGCTCTCCGTGTACGGCATCATGGGTGTGCTCACAGCGGCAGGCGTCCTGGACCGGATCGCGGAGGCAATCCTGTCGAGCCGCCTCGGAAAGAGCGCAAGAGGCGCGGAGGTGGCCATGATGCTTGGCATCTCCGTCACCACTCTGATCTTCGGCGGGGTGACCAGCGCATCCATGGCGACCTTTGGAAAGATCCAGAATGAGATCGGCAAGCGGGCCGGGCTCCATCCCTACCGCCGGGCCAACCTGCTGGACGGCTTTGCCAATGCCATTGTGCTGAATGTGCCCTTCCTGAGCGTATTTGTCTTCATAGGCACCTCCCTGACAGAGGGCTACGACATAGCGGCGCCCCTCACCGTAACACAGGTGGGAGGCAGCATGTTCTACAGCATGATGCTGTTTCTCGTCCTTCTTTTTTCTGTCATCACAGGATGGGGCAGAGACTTTGAGGGGGAGAACGGCGAGCCTGTTAGAGCGAAGACCCTGACAGGAGAGAAGGCGGCCGGGCGGAAGAGTGCCCTGGAGGCTTAAGGAAGAAAATGATTGGAGAGAACCCCCGGATAGTTGCCGGGGGTTCATTTGTCTACTTATTAATGTATAGTAATTTATTCGTGTTTTATGCAGAATATACATAAAGTGATGTATTATAATTCTATTGTTACCGCCCCTATACCTGGTACGGAAAGGGGGTGTTCTTCTTGGATGTGGTTGTATCTTTTATTGTTGCTGCCATGGCTGGTGTGGTGACACACCTCATCAGCAAATGGCTGGACAGCGACAATTAGCCGGTAACCAGCCTGTGGTTTAAGCCGCCACAAAAACGGAATAGAAAACCCCGGAGGTCTAGCACACCTCCGGGGTTTTCGTTTTGTGTGTTCCTCTTGGAATATTTGTATCTTTTAGCCTATTGGCATTATAGCATATGCTTTCTGAGAATGCAATATACATATTGGAAGAGTATACATATGTGATATCTGATTTTACTACACCCAAATCTACCGCATCTGCCCATACAGCTTCACCAGCTCCGTGAGTACGGATACGGCCTGGTCCATGCCCTCCACAGTGGTGTGCTCGTAGGGACCGTGGTAGGCGTGGCCGCCGGTTCCCAGGTTGGGGCAGGGCAGCCCCATGAAGCTGAGCTGGCACCCGTCCGTGCCGCCCCGGATGGGCAGGATCCGGGGCGTGACTCCCGCAAGCTGGCAGGCCTTCCTGGCATTCTCAATGAGGTGCATGCAGTCCGCGATGACGCCTGCCATGTTCTTGTACTGGTCCGTGATGGTGAGCCTGACTGTGCCCGGACCCCACTTCTCGTTCAGGTCTTTTTCAATCAGCCGGAGGGTTTGCTTTTTCGCCTCGAAGAGGTGCTCGTCGTGATCCCGGACAATGTAGTGGAGCCGGGCGGAGGCCACGTCCCCGGACATGCCCGTGAGGTGGTAGAAGCCCTCGTAATCCTCCGTGCCCCTGGGAGTCTCCATGCCGGGCAGAAGCTGGTTGATCTCCATGGCCACCAGGGAGGCGTTGATCATGGTGTCCTTGGAGGAGCCGGGGTGGACCGCAAATCCGGTGATCTCAAAGTCGGCTTTGCAGGCGTTAAAGTTCTCGTACTGGATCTCCCCTTCTGTGTCCCCGTCCAGAGTGTAGGCGTAGTCCGCCCCAAAGCCTTCCACGTCAAAATGGGAGGCTCCCGTGCCGATCTCCTCATCAGGGGTGAAAGCGATAGAGATGGAGCCGTGGGGGATGCTTTCATCCCGCAGACGCTCTGCCATGGTGAGGATTTCAGCGATCCCGGCCTTGTCGTCCACACCCAGCACCGTATTTCCGTCCGAGGTGATGAGAGTGCGCCCCGCCAGGTCCGGCAGGTGAGGGAAATTTTTTACAGTAAGCGTGCGTCCGCTTGTGCCCAGGGGCAGATCCCTCCCATCGTAGTTCTCGTGGAGGACGGGACGGATGGGAGCGCTGCAGTAGTCGCTGACCGTGTCCATGTGGGCGATGAACCCAAGCTTCGGGCAGCTCTCATATCCCGGTGTGGCGGGGATGCGGCCGTATACGTAGCAGTGCTCATCCAGGCGCACGTCCTGGATGCCAAGGGCCGTCATCTCCTCTGTCAGGATGTTTGCCAGGTCAAACTGGCAGGCGCTTGAGGGGGATGTGCCGCTGCCCTCATCGCTTGGTGTGGGGATGACTACATATTTTAAGAGTCTTTCAAAGGCTTTCATGGTCGTTTCTTCCTTTCCTTGTCTGTGTCAAAGACCGCTCAGGATCCGCGCGATAAGCGTGGATTCCGCGGTCTGGCTGCCCTTTTATTCTAGCTCTGTGAGGCAGGGGCGTCAAGCGGACAAGAAGGACGGCAGGCAGAAAAGATAAAAATTTGTCAAAAGCTATTGCATTTCTGCCATAGCTATGTATAATAGAGGAGGTTCATTAATTTTTAACGAAAAGTATAGTATTAGAAAACAGGAGGTGCGGTGTGGATATCGGAAAGAAGCTAAAGGAGCTGCGGCTGCAGAACGACCTGACTCTGGGGGATCTGGCCTCCAGGAGCGAGCTGACAAAGGGCTTTTTGTCTCAGGTGGAGAGGAACCTGACAACCCCCAGTATTGCGACGCTGGAGGACATCCTGGAAGCCCTGGGCAGCAGTCTGTCTGAATTTTTCCGGGAGGAGGAGGAAAAGCAGATCGTCTTTCCCGTGGAGGATTTCTTTGTGGACGAGCGGGAGGACTGCACCATCGAGTGGATCGTCCCCAATGCCCAGAAGAACCAGATGGAACCGATCATCCTGACGCTGCACCCGCGCAAAAAGAGCCAGATCATGTCCGCATACCAGGGCCAGGAATTCGGATATGTGCTCAAGGGAAGCGTGACCATTGTACAGGGGAGCAAGAAGTACAAGGTGAAGGCAAAGGAGACCTTTTACCTGGACGGGACCACAAGCCATTATCTGTACAACCACGGCAGCAGTGATGCCAGAGTGCTCTGGATCACCACGCCGCCCATGTTTTAGCATGTTCTTACAGGAAGGAGAAGTGAGATGGAAGAGAAAAAACTGATAGAGTTCCGCAATATTGTAAAGAATTTTGACGGACAGATCGTTCTGAAGGGGATCAACCTTGATATATACGAAAATGAATTTGTCACTCTGCTCGGACCAAGCGGCTGCGGAAAGACCACCCTGCTGCGAATCCTGGGAGGATTTCTGGACGCGGACGAGGGGTCTGTCATCTTCGACGGGGAGGAAATCAGCAAGAAGCCGCCCTATGAGCGGGAGCTGAACACAGTGTTCCAGAAATACGCTCTTTTTCCCCACCTGAGCGTGTACGAAAATATCGCTTTCGGGCTGAAGATCAAGAAGATGAGCAAGGACGTCATTGATCAGAAGGTGATGAAGATGTTAAAGCTTATCGGCCTGGAGGGCTTTGAGGACAAGAATACCACCCTCCTGTCCGGCGGGCAGCAGCAGAGGGTAGCCATTGCAAGGGCTCTCGTCAACGAGCCAAAGGTGCTCCTTCTGGATGAGCCTCTGGCCGCCCTGGACTTAAAGCTTCGAAAGGAAATGCAGTACGAGCTGAAGAGGATCCAGCAGGAGGTAGGGATCACTTTCATCTTTGTCACCCACGACCAGGAGGAGGCGCTGACCATGTCCGACAAGATCGTGGTCATGAAGAACGGCGAGATCCAGCAGGTGGGAAGTCCCCAGGATATCTACAATGAGCCCGCCAACCGGTATGTGGCCAATTTTATCGGGGAGAGCAACATCATCCCGGCGGTTATGGTGGAGGATTACAGGGTGCGGTTTGACGACATCACCTTTGACTGTGTGGATTTTGGATTTAAGGAAAATGAGCCTGTGGACGTGGTCATCCGGCCGGAGGATATCGACATAGTGGATGTGAAGGACGGCAAGATGACCGGGGAGGTCTTAAGCGTGCTCTTTAAGGGCGTTCACTATGAGATCATGGTGGAGACTGTGCCCGGCACAAGCGTGACGGTCAACATGCGCGTCATAAGGAACCAGGATGTAAAGAGCGAGGACGGCAGAGAGATGATCAGCGCCAACGATTTCTATGTGGATATCGACGATGTGGAGGAGCTGGACGACAAGGAGATTATCGCCCTGTCCAACGCCCAGGCCTGGGATCCCGAGACAGATGAGTACATCTCCATCGCGAAGGTGGAGTACAGCCTGGAAAAGGAGGAAGGGAAATATCCCGTCACCTTTACCACATCAGGCGGCACCAGTATCGAGAAGACCATCTATGTGGTGGACCAGCCCTTTGTCAAGAACGAGAAGGCAAATGAGGGCGTTATGGCCTTCAATTTCTTCAAGACTGTGGATGAGATCACAGAGTCCCAGGCTCTGGACACGGATCTGAAGACATGGGCCGGCGCCCAGGGATGGAAGCTGAGCAACGAGGACGAGTCTGTGGATCTTGGCGTAGATTACGATTTCGAGCCGGAAAACGTGAAGGAGGGCGTCTACCGGATCACCTTCTCCACCACAGGCCGGGAGTTCAAGATCCACACCACAGACTACACCCAGGAGGGACAGCAGGTGGGACTCACCTTCTTCCCGGAGGATATCCATGTCATGTCCAGGGAGGTATTTTAGATGAAAAGATTTTCAACACTGGCAGTGCCCTACATCGTGTGGGCCGCGCTGATGCTGGTGCTCCCCATGGCGCTGATCGCCATGTACTCCTTTATGGAGCCGGGAAACAGCATCATATCCTTTTCCTTTACACTGGAACACTATGTGAAGTTCTTCACGGATCCGGATTTCCTCCTGATCCTGTGGCGCTCCCTTGTGATCGCTGTGAAGACCACCATCATCTGCCTGATCCTGGGCTACCCTGTGGCGTACTTTATCGCCAGGAGCCGGGAGAAGGTGCAGAATATACTGATCCTGTGCATTACCATTCCCATGTGGATCAACATGCTGGTGAGGACCTACGCCTGGATCGGACTTCTGAGCGAGGGGGGCATCATCCAGAGAATACTCGGCCTGTTCGGTCTCGGGGACGTGGAGCTCCTCTATACAGAAGGGTCTGTTCTGCTGGGCATGGTCTACAATTTCCTGCCCTTTATGATCCTGCAGATCCAGACCTCCCTGTCCAAGATGGATCACTCCCTCCTGGAGGCCAGCGCGGACCTGGGAGCCAGCCCGGTGCAGACCTTCGGGCGGGTGACGCTGCCGCTGTCCCTGCCGGGCGTCATCAACGGCATCACACTGGTGTTCCTGCCGGCGGTCAGCTCCTTCTTTATCCCGAAGCTGCTGGGCGGCGGGCAGTATTTCCTCATCGGAAATATGATCGAGAACCAGTTTATCACAGTCGGTGAGTGGAACTTCGGAAGCGCCATCTCCATGATCATGGCGGTGATCATGATGCTGCTTATGATGGCGGTGCGCAAGATTGAGCTCCACAACCAGGGAGGAAAGGGGGAGAGAGCATGAAAAAGAACCGACGCCCCTTTGGGAAGATCCTGATGATCGTGATGATCGCGTTTTTCTATCTCCCCATTCTCTATATGATTGTTTTTTCCTTCAATGAGGGAAAATCGCTGACCAGCTTTACAGGCTTTTCCCTGCGCTGGTATCAGCACATGCTGGAGTCCAGCGATATGATGACAGCCCTCTATACCACCTTCAGCGTTGCCATCATTGCCACGCTGATCTCCACAGTGGTGGGAACAGTGGCAGCCATCGGACTTTCCAGCTCAAAGAAGATCGTGCGGAATATCATGGAACAGGTAAACAATCTGCCCATGATGAACCCGGAGATCGTGACAGCCATCGGCTTTATGCTCCTCTTCATCACCTTTAACGTGGAGAAGGGCTATATGACCATGCTGCTGGCACACATCGCCTTCTGTATCCCCTACGTCATGCTGTCTGTCATGCCGAAGATCCGGTCCCTGGATCCCAACCTGGCGGACGCGGCCATGGATCTGGGGGCCACCCCCTTCCGGGCGCTGACAAAGGTGATCGTGCCCCAGATCACGCCCGGTATTGTATCGGGAGCGCTCATCGCCTTCACCATGTCGGTGGATGATTTTATCATTTCCTATTTTGTGACAGGGCGGGGCGTGAAGAACTTAAGTATCGTGGTCTACACCATGAGCAAGCGAGTCAACCCCAGCATCAACGCCGTGTCCACCCTGGTGGTGGTGATCATCACCATCGTGCTCGTGGTCATCAATGTAGCTCCTGTCCTGGCGGCCAAAAGGAGCAGGAAGGCGGAGATGGGAAGGCGCAGGAGGTTTGTGCCCGCTGTGGCTGTATGCTGCGCTCTTGTCATCGGCCTCTTTGCCTTCCGGGCAGGAGGGGGAGCCGGGACAGACCGGCCCTTTGAGGGGCAGACACTGCACATCTACAACTGGGGAGAGTACACCGGTGAGAACATCATCGGCGACTTTGAGGAGGAGACCGGAGCCACAGTTGTCATGGAGAACTTTGACTCCAACGAGCAGATGTACATCAAGGTGGCAAACGGAGAGTCCTACGATCTGCTGGTGCCCAGCGACTATATGATCCAGCGCCTGATCCAGGAAGGATATCTGCAGAAGCTGGACAAATCCAAGCTGGACTGCTTCGACAAGCTCTCCGACGCGGTTCTGGGACTGCCCTACGACCCGAACAACGACTACTCTGTCCCCTATTTCTGGGGCACGGTGGGGATCGTGTACGACAAGACAAAGGTAGACATCGAAGATCTGGAACAAGAGGGATACAACATTTTCCTGGACGAGAAATACAAGGGAGATGTGTACCTGTATGATTCCGAGAGGGACTCCTTTATGATGGCCCTCAAGGCTCTGGGCTACTCCATGAACACGGAGAACGAATCAGAGCTGCAGGAGGCCTACGACTGGCTTGTGCGGTGTGTGGAGACCATGGATACAGAGATCGTCACAGACGAGATCATCGACAATATGGCTCAGGGGCGCAAGGCGCTGGGACTGATCTACTCGGGGGACGCCACCTACGTCATGGCGGAGAATGAGGATATGGGGTATTTCATGCCGGAGAGCGGCACGAACCTCTGGTCCGACGCCATGGTCATCCCGAAGAACGCCAAGAACCCGGAGCTGGCCCACGCTTTCATCAATTTTGCCAGCGACTATGACGGCGCCTACGACAACTCCAGCTATGTTGGGTACACATCCGCCAACCAGGAGGTCATGGATGTGCTGTCCGGCGAGGGCGGGGATTTTGAGGGCATCAACGCCTACATCCCCAGGACGGACAATGAAAATGATGAGGTGTTTGTCTACAATGAGCACACAAAGAAGATTATCAGCGATCTGTGGAGCCGGGTAAAGATTGCGGCCAGCAACGCAGATTAAGACAGAGGAGGAAAATGAGACATGAAGGTTTTATTGATCAACGGCAGCCCCCACGCAAAGGGAAATACGGCTGCGGCCCTGGAGGAGATGAAGAAGATTTTTGACGGGGAGGGCATCGGGACAGAGATCCTCCATATCGGGAATAAAGTTATCAGGGGCTGCATTGCCTGCGGCTCCTGCGGCGACAAGGGCAAGTGTGTCTTTGACGATGAAGTCAATGCGGCGGCATCCAAATTTGAGGAATGTGACGGCCTCGTGGTGGGAAGCCCCGTGTATTACGCGTCAGCCAACGCCACGCTTGTCGCCTTTCTGGACCGCCTGTTCTACAGCACCCACTTTGACAAGACCATGAAGGTGGGAGCCAGTGTGGTAGTGGCAAGAAGAGGCGGCCTGTCAGCCACCTTTGACGAGCTGAACAAGTATTTCACTATCTGCGGCATGCCGGTGGCCTCCAGCCAGTACTGGAACAGCGTCCACGGGCAGGTGCCCGGTGAGGCAGCCCAGGATCCGGAGGGGCTGCAGACTATGCGCACTCTGGCCAGGAACATGTCCTTCCTCATGAAGAGCATCGCCCTCGGCAAAAAGGAGTACGGCCTGCCGGAGAAGGAAGCCAGCCAGTTCACCAATTTTGTGCGGTAATAGATTTCCTGCGGCAGCATAGCAGGGAGAACAGTATAGGAACAGAAAATGCCCGGGAGAGGAGCGCATCTTTGGAGAGCGCCCTTCCCGGGCTTCCTTTTGCCGGCACAGGTTCTGCCGGGGAAGGCGGAAGGAGTTCCGAATCATATAGGATATGGCAGGCAGTCAAAGAGCAGGCGGCACAGAAGGCAGGCCAGAAGCCCCATCCCGGTAGGCAGAAGGACGGCCACCAGCGTCCATTTCAGGCTGCCTATCTCTTTGTGTATGGTCAGGCAGGTGGCGGCGCAGGGCCAGTGCATGAGGAGGAAGAGGGCCGTGCAAAGAGCGGTCTGCCAAGTCCAGCCGTTTTCGGCAAATACGGAGAAAATGATCTGAGGGTCTGCGATGTCCAGCAGGGAGCTGTTTCCCATATAGATCATGAGCATGAGGGGGATCAGGATCTCGTTTGCCGGAAGACTCAGGATAAAGGCTGTGAGAATTGTCCCATCCAGTCCAAAAATCCGGGCCAGGGGATCCAGGAGGGCGACCAGGCGGGCCAGGAGGGAGACATCCCCCGTCCGCACATTTGCCAGAGCCCAGATGAGGAGTCCGGCCGGAGCCGCTACGGTGAGAGCCCGGCCAAGTACAAAGAGGGTTCTGTCGAGCATGGAGCGAAGGATCACCTGACCGACTTTAGGCCTCCGGTAGGGCGGAAGCTCCAGAGTGAAGGAGGAGGGCATGCCTCTAAGGAGCGTCCTGGACAGAAGAAAGGAGGCAAAGAGGGCTGCCCCTGTGCAGAACAAAAGAGTGCCGGCCAGACAGAAGGCGGTCAGAAGGGAGGCGGCAGGGCCTCTGCGCCCGCCTGCGGCGAACAGGGTGATCAGTGTCAGGAGGGCGGGAAACTTTCCGTTGCTGGGGATCAGGCAGGAGGTCAGGACTGCGATCAGCTTCTCCCTCGGAGAGTCGATAATGCGGCAGCCTGTGACGCCCACCGCGCTACAGCCAAGACTCATGCACATGGTCAGAGCCTGCTTCCCGCAGGTGCGGCATTTCTGAAAGCACCGATCCAGGTTGAAGGCGATCCTGGGCAGGTAGCCGCTGTCCTCCAGCAGGGTGAAGAGGGGGAAAAAGATGGCCATGGGAGGCAGCATCACGGAGACCACCCAGGAGGAGACCCTGTAGACGCCGCATATGGCCGGCTCGTACAGGGAGGAGGGAATCCCCAGGCTCTGCGCCGCTGACAGGAGTCTGCCCTCCAGGGAGGAAAGGCAGCCGGACAGCAGGGCAGAGGGGACGGAGGCGCCGCTGACAGTGATCCAGAAAAGGCACAGAAGGAGGAGAAAGAGGATGGGAAATCCGGTGATCCTCCCGGTGAACAGAGCGTCCAGCTTCCGATCCCTTCTGTCGCAGGCAGCACTGTCGCAGGTCACGGCCTGGCGGCAGATCTCTTCCGCGCGGCGGACAAGGTCGGCGGACTGTGCCGGAGGCTTTTGGGCGGCGGAAAGATTGCTCTTACCGCCGGAGCTTTGAGATGACTGCTCCAGAGCCCGGAGAAGAGGAGCTGTCCCTCCACGGCTTCTGGCAGAGCAGGCGGCAACCGGGATGCCGAGAAGGGTGGATAGAATATCAGTCCGGATATGTATCCCTCTCCTTGCGGCCTCGTCCATGAGGTTGACGCAGAGGATCACATGGTCAGACAGAGACAAAAGCTGCAGGGCGAGGAGAAGGCCTCGCTCCAGGCAGCAGGCGTCGCAGACCGCCACAACCAGGTCGGGGGGCTGGCTGAGAAGAAAGTCCCGCGCGATCTCCTCCTCCTGGGAGTGGGACAAAAGAGAATAGCATCCGGGAAGGTCAGTGACCTGATAGAGGACGCCTTTGTGGCGAACTGTGCCCCGGGCCAGCTCTACCGTCTTTCCGGGCCAGTTGCCCGTGTGCTGGCGCAAGCCGGTCAGAGCGTTAAAGAGCGTGCTTTTTCCCACATTGGGATTTCCTGCAAGAGCGATTGTCTTTATCGTCCATTTCTTTTCCTGATTCAATTGCTGTTTCCCCCTTGTTGATCATTGCTGGTTTCAGAGACATAGGACGTAGCTTCCCATGCTATGTTCACCTGGGAGGCGTCCGCTTTGCGCAGGGCAATGACCGTCCGGCGGACCAGGTAGGCGCAGGGGTCTCCCAGAGGACTTCTGCCCGTGCATTTTACCAGGGTTCCGGGCACAAAGCCCAGATCCAGGAGGCGAAGGCGCAGACGGCAGCCCTCCCGGAAGCCCAGGATGCGTCCTTCCATTCCCGGAGCAAGATCCGCCAGGGAGCCTGACTGGGAGGAGGGAACGGTATAGGATGGCGTACTGTTCATGATAAGCTCACCTTGAGAAGACAGAGAGTTGTTACTTTATCCTATGCTGCCTGCCGGAAAATGCCACATCGGAAGGAGAGGAGAAAAAGGCAGTTGCAAAGCGAACACATGTTTGCTATGATAAACATGGTGGAGTATCGAGATAGCAGATGAGAGACAAACGAGGTGACGATTTATCATATGGAACAGATGACATTGTTTGACCAGAGAGAGGAGATGACTCCTCTGGCCAACCGGCTGCGGCCGGACACGCTGGATGATTTTGTGGGGCAGGAGCATCTGCTGGGACAAGGGAAGATGCTCCGGCAGATCATAGAGAGGGATCAGATCTCCTCCATGATCTTCTGGGGACCTCCGGGTGTGGGAAAGACGACCCTGGCCAGTATCATCGCCGGGCGGACCAATGCGGAGTTTATCAATTTCAGCGCGGTCACCAGCGGGATCAGGGAGATACGCTCGGTGATGGAGGCGGCGGAGATGAGCCGCAGGGCGGGCAGAAGAACCCTGCTCTTTGTGGACGAGATCCACAGGTTCAACAAGGCCCAGCAGGACGCCTTCCTGCCCTATGTAGAGAAGGGCAGCATCATCCTCATTGGGGCTACCACGGAAAATCCTTCCTTTGAGATCAATGCCGCGCTCCTGTCCAGATGTCGTGTCTTTGTCCTGAAAGCGCTGGAGGAGAGGGATCTGCTCCGCCTCCTCGAGAATGCCCTGACAAATCCCAGAGGCTTTGGGGGACAGAACGTGCAGATCACAAAAGAGCAGCTCCAGGCCATCGCCGCCTTCGCCGGAGGCGATGCAAGGACGGCGCTGAACACCCTGGAGATGGCGGTTCTCAACGGGGAGATAAAGGAGGACGGCATCCTGGTCACCCGGGAGGGGATGGAGCAGTGCATCAGCAGAAAGTCCCTTCTCTACGACAAGACAGGGGAGGAGCACTACAACATGATCTCAGCTCTCCACAAGTCCATGCGGAACAGCGACCCGGACGCGGCCATCTACTGGATGTGCCGGATGCTGGAGGGAGGGGAAAATCCTCTGTACATTGCGAGGAGACTGATCCGCTTTGCCAGCGAGGATGTGGGGATGGCGGACAGCCAGGCTCTTCAGGTGGCGGTGGCCGCCTACCAGGCCTGCCATTTTCTGGGAATGCCGGAGTGCGATGTGCATCTGACTCACGCAGTGGTCTATCTGGCTATGGCCCCCAAGTCCAACGCTCTCTACACGGCCTGCGAGGCCTGCAAAAGAGATGTGCGGACAGGAAAGGCTGAGCCGGTTCCTCTGCAGCTTCGCAACGCGCCCACAGCTCTTATGAGGGAGCTGGATTACGGAAAGGGCTACGAGTACGCCCATGACAGTGAGGAGAAGCTGACCGCCATGGAGTGTTTCCCCGAGTCCATGAGGGGAACCGTCTACTACCAGCCCACAGGGGAGGGGCAGGAGAGCCAGGTGAGAGACAGACTGGAAAAGATCAAGAAATGGAAAAGAGCTCATCTTGACAAAGAGGGACGTTCAGAATAACATGGAAGAAAGGTATATCATTACGGATGAGGAGGAAAGCGGGATGCGGGGGTCCTGCACAGAGCACTATGAAAAAATCACCGGTTTTTAAAGCGTTTCTTCTGATCCTTGGCTGTCTGTGCTGCAGCATCGCGACCAACTGGATCATGATTCCCAACGGTCTGGCAGCGCCGGGAATCACAGGTATTTCCATGACCATTGAGCATTTCACAGGGATCAATTACGCGCTGATCTACTATGCCATCACCATTGTCATTTTGATCATCACATGGCTGACGCTGGGGAGAAAGGATGCGTCCAATATCGTCATCCTCTCTATCCTTTACCCCATGGTTCTGTGGGTGCTGAGCTTTGTGGATGTGCAGATCATCTTTGAGGAGAAGCTCATCGCCCTGGCGGCGTTTGGAGTCCTCTACGGAGTGGGGATCGGTATTCCCTACCGGATCGGATTTTCCTATGGCGGGGATGACACGGTGGCAAAGATACTGAAGAAGACCATCTGGAAGTCCACGGAGCTGAAGAAGATCTACTCCTTTGAGGAGGTCATCATCCTTCTTTTCATGACCCTGGCCTTCAGCCTGGATCAGCTGGCCTACGCCTTTGCGGGACAGCTCATCTATGTGAACAGTATGAACTATGTGGTGTTTAACCTGGGACCAAAGCTGTACGACGTGCAGATGATCGGGAAGAATATGGAGAAGATCGAGGATTTCGTCATCAACACTATACACAAAAGTGTGACCATCTACCACGACGCCATGGGAGGCTACTCAAAGGAGCCCAAGGTCCAGATGAGCTGCGTGTGCAATTCCAGGGAGTACGTGCAGCTCCGGGAGTTTATCAAGGAGGGAAGCTACGACTGCTTTATCAAGGTCATTCCCCTGATTCACGTATTTGGGAACAACCGTGACTTCCACAGACTGGACGATGAAAATATCGAGTAAGAATAGCAGATTAAATGTGCTCCTGTTTGAGGGCAGCCAGAGCTCTCAGCTCTGGCCAAGCGTGTGGGCTGCCTTTATGACAGTATCCTGGATGAAAGCCTCTCCCATCCGGGTGTCCAGACAGAGGTGGTAGTTGGGGGCAGATCCCCAGGGACGCCGGGTGTAGTAGTGATAATACTCCGCCCGGTGCTGGTCTGTCTGACGGATTTTCTGGCGTGCCTTCTCCTCAGTCAGTCCCTCTCGTGACATGATATAAGCTGCAGCGCAATGAGAAACAGGCTGAATATGACAGTGAAGGTTCCCAGTGTCATGGGGAAGTGCAGACTAAGCACATAGGGGATGGAAGAAATAGGAGAGGTGCCAAGATCCGCCTTTGTGATCAGGCTCACCCCGAATGCATTGATAAAAAGTCCGATAAAAAATAAGATATAGCGTTTTAATTTTTCCAAATTTTATCTGCCTCCTTCTGAAAGATTATCGTAGATTCTCTGGAAAATTCTCATGAATACCTCCCGATCCTCTTCTGCTATGCCCTGAAAAACCTGTTCCTCCAGGCGCAGAAAGGCGTCCCTGACTGCCTCCTGGTCTCTTCGGCCGGAGGGGGTTAAAAAGACATGGCGAGAACGCCGGTTGCCGTCAAGCATCCTGCGCTGGATCATATTTTTCTGTTCCATCCGGTTCAGAACGGCGGTCAGAGATCCGGGCTCTATGTGGCAGGCCGCCGCGATTTCTTTCTGGGTGGCTCCGTTGTGGTCCTGGAGATAGTCCAGTACCTTGGGCTGGCCGGCTGTGAGCTGACGGCACTTCAGGCTGTCCAGGAGACGCCTGTGAAACATGGCGTGGACGGACATGCTGAGATAGTGGAAAGAAAGCTTCTGAGCATACATGGGAATGTTCCTCCTTTTGTGCATCGCCGGCAGCGTCCATGCTGTACGCACAGGCAGCATCGCACTGCGGGCGGATACTATGGATAAAATATTAGAATTCAAACAGTTAGAATTATAATTATATGGAAAGGAAAAGTCAAGAATAAAAAAGAGGGTGTCCCAAAAGTCACGAAGTGACTGAAAGGACACCCGACTATAAAAAAGGAGAACGGTTACCACGCCGTTCT
>NZ_SPGT01000009.1:0-130541 GCF_005845155.1 Clostridium sp. BSD2780061688st1 H5
CCTATTTGTTGTACCCTTTTTTATCTGTTTTCATTGAAATCTTTTTTTATCACCTCTTGACATATCACCAAATTGCTAATTCCAACTATTGTAGACAATATAAATCAAAATACTTTTTACACATAACATTTTTATCATATTTATTTGCTGCGATTTGAGAAATATCATCTGAAATATCTGTTTCTAGCCACTTAAGCAATGTATTTTTCAACATCTTCACATCTCCATATTCCACAAATTCTGTATACTGTGATATAGCAATCTGTTCTGGTGCTCCTGCCTTAAATCCAATTACTGGCGTTCCACAACATAAACTTTCTGCTGTAACCATTGAAAAGGTTTCCCTTTTACTGGTTAAAAGTGTGACATCCGCCATAGAATACATCCGTGCAAGTTTACTCTGGTCTTTAATTTCTCCAAGAAATATTATATTATCTTCTGCTCGAAGTTCTTTCTCATATTTGCCTATAACAACAAATTTAATAGGATACTTTCTTAAGTCTTCTGCTAACTTCAGTACATAACTCCCGCCTTTAATATGTTCTTTATCATTTGAAAAAAAAGAAGTCACATGTAAGACTATTTTTTCTCTTCTCAAACCATATTTTCTCTTTAATATATCAGCATCATAATGTTTAAATATATTCCGAGTATCTAGTCCATTTAATATAACATAATGCCTTTTATCAGAAAGCATCGGCGATTGTTTTGCACGCTTCTCAAGCCACGGAGAAACAGACACTATCGCCAATTGCTCAAATCCCTCATACGCTTCTTTTAAATTTGTCCATGATTCATGTGTTCTATCTAAAAATATACTTTTAGTTGCCTGTCTTAAACGCTCACAATTTCCACATCCAGTTTTCCATTTGTCACACCCTAATGCATATCCGCAATTGGCAGTGTACATAAATTCCGCATGTAGAGTAATAACCGTTGGTATTTTGCTTATATTTAACCAATGCATAATCTTGTATATATTAATAAAATTTCCGTTTATGCACTGTATATGAACTATGTCTGGTTTTTCATTCTCAATTATTTGTATTGCTCTCTCTGTTGAAAGGTGACACCCTCCATACATATACCCAGAAATTCTTGAAAAAACAGCATTAACTTTTCCATATAAATTATTGCATATCCTTATAGCATTTTCATTTCCTTGAGATATCCCGCGCCCAAATAAGACTTTAGATTTCTCGCCATGTTCTATTAAGTACGTATGAATATCTGCTGCGATTTTTCCTGTACTACCTTCATTATAAACACTATTTATTTGAATTACTTTCATCACATATACTCCCTACGTAGTTCTCTGAATAGCTTCTTCCAAATACTGACGCAAAATTTGTCTATTTTTTTCAGCGTTATGATTCTTAGCAGCCACTTCTCTTGCATTTTCTATAATTTGTTGCTGCAATAAGTCATTCCGAATAATATATGATAATTTTTCAGCCAACCTTCCTCTTTCTGTAATGACATAGGCTGCCTTATTTTTTTTCAAATAAGAAATGGATGCGACACTGTCGGGGCCATATGCAATTAAACAAGGACCATATGTCAATATCTCAGAAATTTTAGTCGAAATGGAATATCTGACTCGATCACAAAATTTACGATCAAATGACTCTGTATGAATAGTTAAAATACTGCGTTCATATACAGTCAGCACTGCCTTCGCAGATAGCCCACCATGAAACCGTATTCCATTTTCTTTTATCATTAACTTTGTAATTTCCGGTCTGTTTTCATTAGAGTAAACATCTATATAATGCGGGATACCATCTTCTTTATTTGCCAAAAGGGCTCTGCCTATCTCACATAATTGTTCAGCTCTCCCTAACGCTATATTACCCACATAAGTTATCTGATCTTTCTCTTTTGTATAATTCATTTTTTTATCACTGGTCGAAGAATATAGTGTAAAACACGGAATTTGAAACAATTCGCCATAGCTTTCGCTCATACTTTCACATATTGTCTGAATAAAAGCAACTCTTTTCATTGTTTGAAATACCATTTTCATAAAATGCTTTTTCCATAGTTGCCCCATTATATTTCCCCCAAAGGCTTCCTGTACAAAAAAGTCATCCATACACGATACAACTATAGGAATATCCATCTCTTTAGATATTTTATAAGCCACATCATACAAAAAACCATAATCCCCAGGAACAAGGTAAATTACATCAGGATCTGTATCTTGTAACCATGAAATTAATTTCTTGTTATGCCAATGAGCTAGTTTCCAAACACATTCTCTGATAATATATGTATAAAGCCTTCTTTTCCGTGCGTACGTATACACATTAGAAAGTACATAAGATTCTTTTGCTTCTTGTACTTCGCCAATTTGTTCTTGTTGGTAGACAGTGCCATATTGCTTAAACAATAAAATAGACCTCAAGGCATCAACATCTGAGAATGAATAATAACTTGTGCATATCTTAAATTGTGGTACTCCAGAATGAATATATAATTGAAATAGTTCATCAGATTTCCAATCTGAAAACTGCCCTAACAATGTTCTCCCCATATTAGTGTTAACATTGATTACCGAATGACTTATAATTAAAATTTTCACAAAAAATCCCCTCTTATCTTGTACACAATCGGTCTAATGCATCTACAATAATAGGATACGTGGACTGTCTATTAAACTTCTCATTTGCTAGTATCTGTTCACCCTTTTTCATTTTATCCCTTAAGTGAGCATTCTCATATAATTTTTCAATTGCCTCGGAAACTTCATTAATATTCCCTGCCCTACAATTAATACCTGCATTATATCGATCCAGTAACATTTTATATTCTTCACATTTTTGTGTATTAATGACTGGTATTTGTGCCACAGCATAGTCTGATACTTTGTTAATAATGGATGCAACTGACTTTCCCACAATAGGATTTATGGCAATATCTGATTTTGAAAGCATCGCCATCATCAACCCATACTCTACTTGTCCATGAAAAATCGCATTTATATCCAAATCCGCTGCCTTTTTTTTAAATTTCTCCATCAAAACCCCGGTTCCCATAATGTGAAATACTATATTCTTAATCCCTCTTTCTTTAAGCCGCGCAATTGCCTTGATAATTAAATTAATATCATAGCTGTGTCCTAGAGCCCCAACATAGGTAATCCAGAATTCTTTCTGTGGCTTTTCTATCTTATATTCTCCCATTTTCCGCTTTGCAAACTCAATATCTGTTCCTATGTAAACTCCTATTCCCTGTTGACACTTCGAGTTAACTGACATAGCTCTTTTTACATATGTATCAGAAACAGCAATAATTTGGTCTGCTCTACAATATATTCTATTTGCTTGTTTCTTCATTGGATAAAACAAAATATTAGATATAACCGGAATGTCAATAGCCATTTTAAACGCCTCCGGCCATAAATCTTGAATATCTATTGCCAATGGAATGCTGGACGATACAGCAAACCTGGACACGTAATCAGCAACATCCAACGAAGGAACTACCTGATATATTAAATCTGGCTGTCTCCTTTTTTTTAAATATTCAACAACATTCTTAGCAAAAATTTTCGCACTATATAACCTCTTAAGCGAAATATTTTTTTTGTAATCCGGTTCTTCTATAAGAGTAACTTTGAACGGTTCTTCACATATGCAGTCCTCTTTCTCTCTTTGTTGCTTAGTACGATGATAAAATGATGACGTAACTAACTCAAGAGAAAATCGTTGATCGTTTGCAATCATTTCTGCCAATGTACGATATCTACTGCTTTCTTTTTCACTAGGAAAATGATAGTAATGTGTTATTAAGACAATATCTTTCTTCTTATTATTTTTTTTCATTGTTTAGCCATCCCACACAATCAAAATATTTTTCAAACATTCTTGTTCCCCAGATATTTTTATATCTTAAAATATCTCCAACTTCTGTTTCACCTTCAAAATCTGGTATATACACAAATTCTTCATATGGGATATCAGATTTACTTGTAAAACATACTTTACGAAACGGTAACTGATGAAATTTGTCAATATCTTTCATCTTTACTTGCGCATCAGTTGCCATCAATACAATTTCTTCAGTGCTTGAAAAAAAGCGACGACATCGGCGCTCCCATTGTTCTTTCAATTCTCCAAAGTTTTTATAATGCATGCCATGTATAATATAATCGTCAATCTTTGCTATAGGATATTCATTTTTACTGTCATAACATAAAAATTCTATGGGTTTTAATAATGTCTCCTCTAATTCCTCACAAAAATCCACAAACTTTGGAATTATCATATTAATGGTAGGTGATAAAAATTGTAGGCCTAAATCGTGATATAAAATACCCCCAACACACATTGACGAAATAATTCTCGCATTTTTAATCCGTAATTTTTTTCTCATGGAATATGTAAATGGTTTTCGCCATATTTCTTTAACTAACTCTTTCCCTCTTTTTGTCATTGTAAAACCTTCCTGTTTAAAATTATAAATTTGGCAATGTACCAATACTTATTGTTTTATAGTCTTTTCTTCAGGCATATAAATTTACATATATAATGTAGGCTATATCCAACTAGTAAAATCGCCGCAGTCAATAACAACCAATTCACAGGGAAGAATCCAAACGGTCTAATCATATCAATCAAAACATATTGAACTAAATATATTTCCAAAGTAACTAAAGATAAAAAATTAATAATTTTCTTTATACATACTGGCATTCTCTCCAACTTCTCATCAATTCCTGCAAAAAACCTGAATATAAATAACAGAAGTATATATATAGTAATCTGATTGAGTATCTGGAAAGGTGCCATACCAGGAATACGGGAAAATATCAATTTAGTAGCAAAATATACTATAAATGAAATGACCATTCCACTTATATAGCGTATTCTAAAAACATTTCTTATTTTTAAATCATTTTGTCTAAACCATGCCCTCAACAGCATACTCTCCATAAACAGAAATCTGATCATCGGTTCACGCACTATATCAATATGGTAATAAGAATAATCATATACTGTTAGATATATAATCATATAAACAACTGCAATTCCAAACATTATGTTGATAAGATTATTTTTCAGCTATTTAACCTTCATGCAAAAATAAAATGGAATATAAAGCATAATAATAGATGCAGCAAAATGATAATATGTGGAATATACAAACCACCATATAATTGAATGGTCTGATAAACTGTAAGCACCAATCAACCTATAAATTGCAGTTATTATGATCACTGCTGGATATATACGGGTCAATCGCCTTATATACCACTGAGGAAAAGTTGTTTTCACATTATATAGATAGTATCCAGAAACAGCAAAAAACAAAACGTCACCTATTAGCCCTCCGTTTGCGATTAGTTCTATTGGATAAATACCTGTATAATGAGCATTTGTAATTAAGCATGCAACTAATGCTCTTAAAACCGCAATAAAGGAAATCATTTACTCACCTAAATTTTTTAAAATTACTCTTTGCATTCTCTCTCTGTTATTTTCTCCGACAAAGCTGTTATGAGGTGTAATAAGTACATTCTCCATACTCCATAGCGGACTTCCTTGATCAAGCGGTTCCTCTTCAAATACATCCAGTACCGCACCTCCCAACTTTGGCATAGCATCAACAAGAGCACCCGTATCAACAAGAGCACCTCTTGCGATATTTACTAAAATCGATCCAGGCTTCATCCTCGCCAATCTATCCTTATTAATCAAATACTTCGTATCTTTTGTTAGAGGCAACGTCAGCACTACAATATCACTTTTTTGCAAAGCAAAATCCACTTGCTCTAATCCTAATATTTGTTGATAATGTCTACTTTCCTCACTAAATTTATCAACACCTATAATATGGCATCCAAAGCCTTCAAAACGTTTTGCACACTCTGTCCCGACACTTCCGCAACCTATGATACACACAGTTTTTTCTAATAATTCCATAAGATCTCGATGTTTTTCCCATCTGTGATTTTTTTGATTTTCATAGAAGAATCTACTATGTTTATAGAAAAAAAGCACAGCCGAAATAGTAAATTCTGCCATTGGTATGCTGTAAACTCCCCGTGCATTATGTATTTCAATCTTTTGTTTTTTCACATATTCCATAGGTACTCTATCAAATCCGGCGCTTGTTAATTGGATGTACCTCAAATTTTTGAAATCGAAAATATCATTATATAAAAACAATCCATTACAGATTGTTCCCTCTATCATCTCTGGTAAAATATTCTGTTCGCGCAGAGGTACTCTTTCATCTTTCACATAAATCAAGTCATGTCCCATTTCCTGCAGTTCTCTTTTTTGTTTTTCATCCCAGGAAATCGCTCCCGTAATTAATAATCTCATAACGTGTCTCCCAAAATCGCTTGGACTCCTCGTTGTACTTGCATAGTATTTTTCTTAAAAAAATCACTGTGAATGGCCACAGCATTTTCGTATTCCCTAATTTCCCGTACACCTTTCAAAAAGGTTTCACTGATTTTCCCCATATGCTTAACCTTACTTGTATTGCAGAAGCTCCTGGATAAAATGACACTGGTAGAGCCAAGTCGATAATGCTCTGCTATGATATTTTCAGCAGGGAGCATTCCTTTTCCGAGCGCTGCTATTCCGCCAAACCCATATGGTATCCCTTTTTCTCTGAATTTATTGCATAGCTTTTCTACTGTTCCATCTGCCAGCAATTCAAACATAAATTTTTTTCCATATCCAAGGCTCAGATCATTTAATCCGATAAATATCTCATCTATATTTAGTTCTATAATTTTATCTATAACTTCTACCGCTTCCGGTGTCTCTACTAGAGGCATTGTTTTCACTCTTCCATTTACCAGCTCTACGAACTTTTTAACTTCATCTAATGTCTTAAAATACGGAAGCATTAGGATCTGAGCTCCATTTTCAATTGCTGCGTCGATCTCTTCTTCTGACGAAATATACTCATCTGTCGCTTCATGAATTGGATTTATACGTACCAGCAATTCTGCTGTTTCTATGGCTTCGGCAATAGTTTTCACATCCTCCAGTGTATGATGGGACTGCACAGTATCCATCCCGCCTTGCCTCTTACTTTTCCCTATATACTCCATATCCACGAAAATCCTGTCTACACCAGCCGTTTCCGCAATCTGTGCAATCTCAGGCTGATTTGTTATGTACATTAATTTTAAAGGCATATCTTTTTCTTCCTTTGCTTTTTATTTCTGTATGGTCTCTCCGACATTCTCATTGTCTGCATTTGTAAGTACCTTAAATATCGTCATAAAAAATATTTTCATATCCAACAGAAAAGAAATATGCTCCGCATACCAGACGTTTAGCTCAATCCTCTTATGCCACTCCACTGTTTTTCTCCCGTGTACCTGCGCCCAGCCAGTAATGCCAGGGCGGACATTAAACATTTTTTTCTGCTCTTCTGTGTACTCATCCCATGTCCATGGATGGTACGTCAAAGGGCTTCGGAAGCCGATAAGCGACATGTCTCCTTTTAAGATATTCACCAGCTGAGGAAGCTCATCAATACTTGTTGCCCGTATCAATTTTCCCACCTTGGTTACACGCGGGTCTTTATTATCCGAATATACGCCGCTTTTCTCAGCTCCCACACGCATACTGCGGAATTTATACATCTTGTAAACCTTCCCTTTATATCCGATTCTGTCCTGCTTAAAAATGACTGGCCCTTTTGACTCGATCTTGATAGCAATTGCAACCACTCCCATTGGAATCGCTGCAACGATCAATCCCAGTAAAGCAAGAGTAAAATCTATTCCTCTTTTAACTACATTTGAGTAAAACATCTTTTTCCCCACAAAAATAAGAGCCCTTAAAGGCTCTCATTTCTCTTTCCTTTTCCTGTTTCTTTTATATCTAGTTATCTTCCTTTTACACTCGCCGGCATTTCGGCTCTGCCCTACGTCTTCGCCACAATCTCCAGCCCCACCTGCACCTTCTGCAGCCTGCCGAACATCTCAATCTCCAGCCAGGCCTTGCGCTTGTGCCGGTCGATCCTCCGGATGTAGCCCTCCTTGCCCTTGAGGGGGCCGGAGTAGACGTGCACCTTGGAATTCTCTATGATCCCCTCGGACATGGCGACCATCTGCTCCTCGCCGCCGAACTCCAGGAGGAAGTGCTTCTCCTGGTCTGTCAGGGGAACAATCTCCCGGCCGGTGCCGATCAGCTTTGTGAGGCCGATGACAGTTCGCAAAGACTCATAGAGCTGATCCAGTTTGTCTGTAACCACAAAAACATACCCGGGAAACAGGACCTTCTTCTGTGTGATCCATGTACCCCGGATATGTTTTCTCTCTTCATAGTAAGGGACGAAGCATCTCTCCAGCACGCCGGCGGGTATATTGCTCTGGCACTGGATGCGGATACTCTCTTCGGTGCCTGTGCGCACCTGCATGACGTACCACATAGTCTGGTATTTCTCCTTGTTTAATTATCCCTTGCCTTATGATCATTTATGATATTTCCTGTTCAACAGGTAAAAAAGAGTAGGCTCCGCCATTTCTGCCCCGAAAAAAGGCAGAAGCTGCGGAGACACTATATCATCCAACGAAGCCAGACGCGGCAAGGCGACGATCTGACTTCCTTTGGAATCCTGAAAATATCTAAACTATGAAGCCTGCTGTGGTTCCTGTTCTCCCAGGTCGGAGGGCTTTGGGTGATAGGTTGGCACGATCTCTGCCACCAGCTCTTTGATATGGCCGTTTTCTATCTTGCTCTCCCGGTCCAGCCTCTTGAGCTGTACCTCAAACCACTCATCATCCATCTCTATGGGCTTTCCAATGTGGATCAGCTCATTTTCTGTATCCTGCAGCCCTTCCTCGTCCATGAGCAGCTCCTCAAAGAGCTTCTCACCGGGACGCAGGCCGGTGTACTCGATCATGATGTCCACATCCGGCTCGTAGCCTGACAGGCGGATCAGATTTCGCGCCATGTCGTCAATCCGGACAGGAGCCCCCATGTCCAGTACAAATATCTCACCGCCCTTTGCGTAGTAGGACGCCTGGAGCACCAGTGAGACCGCCTCAGGAATGGTCATAAAGTAGCGGATGATATTTTTATCAGTAACGGTAACCGGTCCGCCCGCCGCGATCTGTTTCTTAAAGAGCGGGATGACGCTTCCGTTGCTTCCCAGTACGTTTCCGAACCGGACTGCCACGAAATCTGTGCCCGGGCATTTCCGATTCATCATCTGCACCACCATCTCACAGAGGCGCTTGGACGCTCCCATGATGTTGGTGGGGTTGACAGCCTTGTCAGTAGAGATGAGGACAAATTTTCTTACCCCCGCCCTGGCTGCTGCCTTTGCTGTCTTATAGGTGCCAAGGACATTGTTCTTGATGGCCTCGTTGGGGCTGTCCTCCATCAACGGTACATGCTTGTGTGCCGCCGCGTGGAACACCACATCGGGTTTATATTTATCCATCACCCAGCCGATCCGGTTGGTATTTCTGACAGAGCCGATGAGCACTACCAGATCCAGCTTGTCCCCGTATTTCCGGATCAGCTCCTGCTGTATCTCATAGGCATTATTTTCATATATATCAAAGATGATCAGCCTCCTGGGCTGTGCCTGCGCAATCTGCCGGCAAAGTTCTGACCCAATAGAGCCTCCACCACCTGTTACTAGTACGTTCAAACCTTTAATAGCGGCAAAGATCTCTTCGTTATTGACCCGAACCTGGGCGCGGCCCAGCAGATCTGTGATCTCTACATTGCGCAGCGTGCTGACGCTGACCTCGCCGTTGATCAGCTGATAGACGCCAGGCACTGTCTGCATCCGGCATTTTGTCTCCTTGCAGATGTTCAGGATATCCTTGCGGTTTTTGCCTGTTGTTGCGGGAATGGCGTAGATAATGCGGTTGATGTTATATTTTTCCGCCATCTCCACAATATCGTACCGGTTTCCCACGATGGGAATCCCCTCCAGCGACCGGCCCAGCTTGTTGGGGTTATCGTCAATGACACAGCACACCTGCACATGGGTCTTCTCAGAGCTCAGCAGCTCCTTGATCAGAACCTGACCTGCGCTTCCGGCTCCGATGATCATAACCCGGTCATGAATCTTGTCCGCGTTTGCCGCATTGTCCTCCCGGATCGCGTACATCCGCAGAATCCGGTAGGAGAAGCGCACCCCTGTCGTCAGACAGAAGCTGATGATATATCCCATGAAATAGTAGGATCTGGGCATGCGAAGCCCCATAAAGATCATGCCCGCCACATAGACCACCAGCAATATGACATAGGCTGCCAGTATCCTTCTGAACTCTGCCACACTGGCCAGGCTCCAGATACTGTGGTACAGTCGGCAGCCGTAAAACACGACCAGCGTTGCGGCGACCCAGAAGGGCATGGACCACAGATAGCCCTGGATATACTCCGGCGGGATGCTGGAGAGCACAAAATCAAACCGCAGCAAAAGCGCTCCCAGATAGGACGCCAGTATGATCGCCACATCCGCGGCGGCCAGGATCAGCGCTTTATGTATCCATTTTAATTGTTTTCCCTGTTTTTCTTCACTCATTTCCCTGTTCCTTTTATTCTGTATCAGACACGCCGTGCTACGTGAAAAAAACTGATCTGTCTCATCCTGCAGCCAGTCAGTTCTCATTCTAGTTCACAATGTGTCGTTTGAAAAAAATAATCAATCCGGCTGCCAGAGCAATCACCGCGGCGATCACCGCCCGGAGCGGATCTACTGTCTCTGTCACAACAGTCCCTGCCCCAATATACATGACAATGCCTGCGCTGCACAGCACTAAACAGCAGAGCACCAGCATTTTCAAAGCAGTTCCAGCATGTTTCATAATCGTCTTCTCCTTTTTTACCCTTTAGAGACTGTTTCTATTATAATGGGTTACCTCATTTTTTTCAATCCCCCGCCAAAACATCCCATTTTTTTGTACAATTTCATTGTTTTTCCAACTGTAGGAGACGATTTTTTTATGCGATTGTGCAGGCGGCATTATGTTATTGATATTTTTTATCTGTTTCCAAATGATGAGACTTCACCTGAGTTTTACGGTTATTTTACCGTACTGCCAGTGTCTCCACTTATCAGAGATAAACCGTACTCAGCGGATACTCATTTTATTTCTCGGATGCCTCTCCTTCAAAAGCTCCGCCTGCTTTTTGGACGCCACGTGAATATAGATCTGCGTCGTCTTAATGGAGCTGTGTCCCAGCAGCTTTTGGATATAGGCAATATCCACATTCTCCTCCAGCAGATAGGTAGCCACTGAATGTCAGAACATGTGCGGCATGATATTTCCCGGCAAATGGGCCTTTTCCTGATAGCTGTGAAGCATATTTCTTATAGACTGCTCGGACATGGCCCTGCCCCTCCGGTTCACAAAGAAATGGCTGCTGCTGGCAATCGCACTTTGATCTTCTCAAAGGGATTTCTTTCAATCCGCTCTTCCTCTTCAAGGTAACTGAAGAAGGCCTTCATACTGGCTATTTTCCGCTTAACGGTCTTTTTCCCGAACTGCTTGTGAAGGTGCGTTACGTATTTCTCCAGGTTCTGCCGGGTACATTCACGCCCGTCCAGATACTCTGCCATCTGCCGCAGGTCGATCCGGTACGCTTTCAGCGTCTTCACATCCAACTCCTTCCGGTATCTGCAAAATTCAAGGTAATCTCTGAGTGCCGTCGTAAGATTCAGCTCTTTTCCTCCTTGTTGTTTGGTATAAGGGTAGTGTAACACAAGGAGGGGGAGAGGGGCGGGATGGGAGGATAATATATCATTTAATCCCACACCACAATCTTACATTTTTGTGGATGTGAAACCAAGAAAGCACATTCTGTATAAAGTATTTTTGTATATTTTATTCGTAATGTACCTTCTCTTACAAACTATCCATAAGCTAAATTTTTACCAACACTCAATCAGCTCACCATCAATTTTTCTTCCACGTAAACTATTTTCAAAATAAAAAGCAAGGAAAAAACTGCCAGAAATATAATGCTTTATATATACTAGCACACATCCCAAGCAGTTTCCATAAACATTTTGTCATTGATTGAATTTTGTTCTCCGGGAACCGGCGGTCTTTGTGGTCCTCATCTCTTCCTCACCTCATACTGCTGCCTCACCCTCTTATCCACAATGTGAAAGAGAAACAGGCCCAAATTATATTCGCCGAGAGCTCGCTTAACTTCTTTTGCGATAGATTTCCTCTATTTTTATCCTCTTCCTCCTCCAAAACTCGTCTGCCAGGTTCATGTACCTTATGACATCTCTACATCCTGCTATTGGCAGGGCTCCTTGCCTTATTATTTCATCAACAAATTCTTTACTGTCAATAAAATATATTTTTTCGCAATAGTCATATATATCGCGAAAACCATGCAAATACTTTTCTAAGAATTCCCGGTTTCTGCCCGCCGAGCAAACTACCTCATCTGGACTCCCCTCAAAATACTGGTTCAGCTTATGAATAAACACATCAGGCCGATCAAAAGGGGCTTTGCCCTTGACCTTCTGCATATTTCCCAATGCCTGCATCAGCGAAAAATTAATGAGGGTATGATGCTTTGCCCTGCACTTTTCTAGTCTGTCCAGTGCATACGCGTCACCGCCTATGATTTCTTTAAACAGTTTATACTTCTTTTCATTAAAATTGAAGTCACATTCTCCCCCGTATCTATAGGCCGGCTCTATGTAGGTCACACCTTCTTTTTCAATCCTTACTGTGTCATCTTTTAAAGCAAACAAACGATTGTAATCCCTGCTGTCAGGCGATGGCAGATCAATATAATTAAGCCAAATGTTTCTTTCGCCACAAAAGCATCTATTTAAATCACCGAATTCACTGTATCTGATATAAAAGGACAGATGGCTAAAATCATATCCTTCGATTCTGCCTTCATAAATTGTGCGATAATGTGTCCACACCAATGGAGAACTGTCCGGATCAAACCTTATGATTTCGTTCCTCCAAACGCACATTTCTCCTACTGTAATATTTTTGAAACAACTCATGTTTGACGTCCTCCGATTTTTCCCTTTGTCCGTTTTCGAAAACAGGTCAAAGACCAGCGTTCGTAAATACTTAATGAAGAACACCGCTGTCGTTCTGGTGTTGCCCTCGCCAAACACATGGATCTGCCACAGTCTGGATACGAATCCAGCAAGATGGCGGATGATTTCATCCTCTGTAGGTGCCGTTTTCTCCTTGTCCGTCTCTTTTATATTCGTCGCTTTTATTCCGGCTCTCAATAACAGGACTGCATACTGGGTTATGTAGATCAATCACCGCGCAAGGAATAGATTTATTCTCTCCGAAATCCACGAACTCTTCAGTTTCCGGATCATAGTACCAATTGGTCGGATTCTGCCAGCTTTATGATCATAAGCTACTCTTTATACTTTTCTGGGAGTACAATCTCATGACCTTTCACCTCTCCACTATCTTTACTAATACACAAATAGCCAAAACTTTCTTCTTACATTTCAACTTCCAAATTCGGTAAATTATTCAAGCTCATCGTTTCCAACGTCTGTAACTGCTGTACTGCCAACTGCCGCAACAATTCCATCCACTCTTTCTGGTTCTTTTCTTGACTAATTAAAACCGCATTATAGCTTTCCAGATTTGAAAGTACCAGTAATTGATTCAGCGTTGCTACATCCCGCATATTCCCCTTAACATTCGGATTTTCTTCTTTCCATTGCTTTGCGGTCTTTCCAAACAAAACAACATTCAACAGATCCGCTTCATTAGCATAGGTATACGCTACCTGTGCGGGTGTTAATTCTGGCGGTAGCAAATTATCCTTAATCGCGTCAGTATGTATCTTGTAATTCAACTTAGAAATCTCTCTGTTCAAATTCCAATTCAGAGATAGCCGACTATTCTCATCAGTCTTTAATCTCCTGTAATCTTTCATGATATATAACTGGAATTCAGGCGAAATCCAGGTTGCAAAAGACATAGCAATATCGCTATGGGCATATGTTCCGCCATAACGTCCTGCTTTTGAGACAATACCGATAGCATTCATCTGCGTAATCCACTTTGTCGGTGTCATAACAAAACGGTTTAATCCAGCCTCATTTTTAACCGCCTCGAATTGCACACGGTTAAAATCTGGATTATGCAATTCTTCCCAAACGCCTAAAAACTCAATCGTATTTCTATTTCGCATCCAGTTTTGAATCACAAATCGCGGGTCGTCCTCATTTCGATATTTTGCAATATCCGTTAATGAAATAAATTCATTTTCAAAATTTGTAGTATAGATTCCTATGTCAATACCTTTTGCATGGATAGTCTCCTTAACAATTTTCGCCATAAGCATCCTCCTCTCCCCAGCATAAACTGAGGCAACATATCTTTTAGAACATACATCCTCCGCCTAATTCATAAATCGTTTTCCAATTCACCTTCATCTTCCCACATTTCCCAATATGCTTCAATATAATCCCTAATACAACTGGGATATACATCCAAATACTTTCTACATACCCTTTTGTACAATCTCAACATTTTTTCATCACACGCAAAGTCCAGTAAATAATCTAACAAATGTGACAATTCATCTTCTGACACGGTTCTGCTGCACACATCTTCAACCAACGGCAAATAAACCTCATAGGCTTTCTGATGTAATGGGACTATCTGCTCTGTAATCGCATCTGACGATATCTTATCATCACCTTCTCCAAATTCCACCTTTACATTACACTGTCTGGGGATTTGCAGGATAAAAGCGACGCCGTCTCCACATGTTCTTCGTTGTCCAAACTAATATTTACACTATTTTCCCAAAAACCTCTTCAACTCTGCTATTTACATGGAAGTATCCTGTTCTATTAATTATTATCTTTTTTCTTCACTATGCTTTGAATATTTTTAATGCTTTCCAAATATTCCTCTTCAACTGGCGACAAATTCTGTGTCTGATATTTTCTATACTCTTCTGTCGCCTTCTCAATTGCCTGCGCATGGCTGATTGTACCTGCACCCTGCAGCACCTTTTCCCCTGTAGTCTTCAAAACATTATCAAGATGCTCCACATAATCTGACATATACATAGGATGATGACGCATAGCCTGTATTTCCGCAAAATCAAAATATCCTGATACAATATTATTCAATATTTTTAATTCTTCATCATTAAGGTAATTCTTTGCAATGCCTATATCCTTTAAAGCAGGAAAGTCACCAGGAAAACTCTTTAATCCCATGAAAGGCTGACTCGCATCCGCACGCTCGTATATAACCTCTGCTGCTGTATGTCCGTGTGCTGCATAATGCAATTTGTTCTGCACCATTTTAAAAAAGGCAATAGATTCACTGCTCTTGGGATCATAGTCAACACTCGTTGCATAAAGGTCAAGAACCTGCCGGTACATAACCTTTTCAGACGAACGTATATCCCGTATGCGGTCTAACAGCTCTTTCCAGTAGTTACCTCCGCCCAGATTTTTCAACCGCTCATCATCCATTGTAAAGCCTTTGATCATGTACTCTTTTAATCGTTCGGTAGCCCACCGGCGGAAATTTGTAGCAATCTTGGATCTCACTCTATATCCAAGAGAAATAATCATATCAAGATTATAATGTGTTGTATTATATTTTTTCCCATCAGTAGCAGTTGTTCGGAGTTTCCGAACAACTGAATTTTCTTCCAGTTCTCCCTCTTCAAAAATGTGTTTGATATGCTCGCTGATATTGGATTTACTGGTTTTGTATAGTTCGCATAATTGTGCCTGTGTAAGCCAAACGGTCTCATCTTCAAACTTAACGTCAATTTTTGTGTGTCCATCTTCCGTCTGATATATGATAATTTCGCTCTCAACGTTTTTAGAAATATCTCTTTTATTCTCCACCTTTCACCTCTCCTAGTATCTTCTCTTTTATATACAATCAGCCCCCTATAAATCATAATATCGTTCTTCAATTTTTCACCAATATTAACTTCCGATTTATCGCTTCCTTCAAACATATCCCACGAATGATTGAATGCTATACTTACACCTTACCCTGCTTATCCAAACCTATTTCCGTATCATGTTCAATAGTAAAATGTTAGAATTCAATGAACTTTAGGTGCTGACCCAGCTAATAATTTGTTTTTCTTAACACCTATCTATGGTTAAGTATAGACTATATCATTAATTCATCCATCTCTAATTTCACATCAATATGTTTATAAGTTTTAAGTTTGGAAAGCAAACACACAACTTCGACCATTGTTTCATTTTCCAAGGGCAATTCTTTCACTTCTGTTCCATTCACCGGGACAGGGAAGTTGAAGATAATCTTCCTGATCCAGTTGCCATCCGGCTGCTTTTCCGGGAATAACTCAATCCGCTCAATAAACGCCCGCATGAACTCCTTCCGCTCCACTTCGGAGGCTGCTTCATAGACCTGATCGAATGCCAGCAACAGGCGGTAGATATTATCACCGGAAATTTTCTCCTGTCGGATACTCCGTATCTGGCTTTGCACATCGTCAATCTGGACTTCGATCTCATCTATTCTACCATATTGCTCGTCATAGCGGCGCTGCAAATCGGAAATTTTCCGGTCATAATACGGGTCATTCACATCCAAACCGTCCATCTGCCGTTCCAGTCGGGTCTTTGTGCCTAACGTCTGCCGAAGCTGCGCTTGCAACGCTTCCAGCTGTTTCTCTAAGTCGTTCGTATCGACAGCGGAGCCAATTTTCGCCTTGATTGCATCCGCAAACCGTGGGTCGCTGACCATAGCGGAGATAATTGACGCTACCATGCGGTTCATCTCTGTCTGTTCAATGTTCAGCCGGAAAGTGCACTCGTGGCCTGTTGGCGTTACCGTATTCTTGCAGTAATAGTAATAGCGGGTCTTTTTGTCCTTGCTGTGGGCTTTTGCAATATTCCCATATAGGCTTTTACCACAGCAGGGGCATTTCAGAATGCCGGACAGAATATGCGCATGGGTAGGATCGTTGACCTTCTCGCGCCGATAAGCATTGACTTTCCGTTTCTCCTGCGCGAGATTCCAATCTTCTTCAGAAATGATAGCCTCATGCTTTCCCTCGTACACGGGAAACTCCGACTGTTCAACCACGTGCATCTCATTCCGGGTACCAATCTTCTTCTCTGTCCGGCGTCTGCCATAGGCAATTTTCCCCATATATACCGGATTGTCAATGATACTTTTCACAAAGCTGGCGGAAAAACCGGGAATGGTGCCGTTCTGCCGCAGCTTCTTCACAAAGCCCTGCCGGTTCAGATATTTCGCCACACCGCTGACACCATCGTTGGTGTGAATATAGCGGCCAAAGATGGTGCGGATCACGTCCACTTCATCCTCAGCAATCAACAGTTCGCCCTTTTCAAGACGGTATCCATAAGGGGCAAAGCCGCCGTTCCATTTTCCTTCACGGGCTTTCTGCTCCCGTCCAGCCATCGTCTGTGTCCGAATATTCTCACGCTCTATCTCTGCCACCGCAGAAAGGACAGAAATCATCAGCTTGCCGGAATCCTTGGAACTGTCAATGCCATCTTCCACACAAATCAAATTGACACCGAAATCCTGCATCAGCTGCAAAGAATTCAGTACATCGGCAGCATTTCTTCCGAATCGAGACAGTTTGAACACCAGCACATATTCCACGCCATCTTTGCAGTCCTGAATGTCTTGCAGCATCCGCTGAAATTCGTGTCTGCCCTGAATATTCTTGCCGGAAAAGCCTTCGTCAGAATATTCGCCAGCCACTACCATATCTTCGTATTCAGCGTATTTTCGCAGCTTATCACGCTGAGCATCCAGACTGTATCCGTCTACCTGCATGGAAGTAGATACCCGTGTATAAAGATAGCATTTTGTTTTAGTTTTCTTCATACGGGTCGCCCCTTTCTTCCATCTCTGAACATTCATCCGTTACTTTCTTCTTCGCCAGACCTTCATTCTGAATGTAGTACTCCAACAAACGGAGCACATATTCCGGTGCATGGCGGTTATCCAGTTCCCACTCTGTCACAGTCCGATAGGGAATCTGAAAATATTTACAAAATTCCTTGCGGTTCATGCCTGTACTTTCCCGCAATTCTTTTATTTTGGTTTTGCAGTCCATTTCTTTTACCCCATAAAGCAAAAATACACGTTGCGTATTTATTATAGCATACGCCAAACAAATACGCAACGTGTAAATCAAATTTATATCAAGCGGCTTTGTCAAATTCCTGATACACCGAAACGGGTTGCTTTCCCGATATCACAGAACGTGTGCAGCCAGCATTCGCAGTCTCCTGCATCTGCCCCAATAGCTGCGGACCATACTTCTGCAACAGCCGCGACATCACATCAACACAGCGGTCAAACGCCGCATTATATTTCGGATCATCATAAACTTTGCTCAATAGGCCGCTCCTTTCCTCTATGGCTGCTCTGCGCATAGATGTTCAAAACTTCTGCCGGTATCTGTTCCAAAATCGCCACGGCACTGTCATAGTCGCGCCGCAGCTTGAGGTCTTCGATCTGCTTTAGGGTGCTGACTTTCTGCGCCGATGCAAGAGATTCTTCCAGTTCGGCATTTTTCGTTTTCAACCTTTTGTTTTCGGATGCTGTTTTCGTGAAGGCTACGCCATATTTCCGCAGCAGCGTGTCCATCTTCTCCACGCTGGGAATATAGGTATCCAGAATCTTACAGATTTCCTCCGCCCGGCTTTTTGCATTAAATGGAGTAATGCCAGTGAGCAGTTGCCCCAGTTTTTCCTTCTGTTTGGTCAGTCGGGTCATCTCCTTGAACACGCGGGGCGGAATGTGGTCGCGCCCGGTCAGGCTGGCGCTTTCGCCGCGCTCCAAATCCGGGAATTTCTTGACCATGTGTTTCCAGAACTCATCCTGCCACCAGGTCAGCTTCTTTTTGTTACCCATAATGTCTTTGGCGCTGAGCCTGCCATCTTCCGTAAGCGGGACAAAACAAAGGTGCATATGGGGCGTTTTCTCGTCCATATGCACCACGGCAGATATAATTGTCTCTTTGGATTGATGCTGTTCCAGAAAGTGCAGAGCTTCCTCGAAAAATGTCCGAATCTCAGCCCGCTTCTTCCCCTTGAAGAACTCCGGGCTGGCAGTAAACAGCGTCTCGATCATACGGATACTGTCCTTCCGGGTACGGCATCCGGCGGCAGAAATCTGCCGTTCCGATTCCGTCCGGTACTTGCCGGGCGGTTTGACAAGATGGAAGTTGTACTTGCTTCGGCTGGTATCCACATCGGGATTGCTGGCGTACTTTTCCTTTGTGCGCTCGTTATGGGCCTCGATATTGCCGATTTCAGGCCCCTTGTATTTTGCAAATCGCATAATCGCATATTGTGCTTTTTCCATGCTCAATCCCTCCGTTTCTGCCAGACAATGTCATAGCCCAGCACATCAGCCAGCTCCACGGCCTCCCGATACCGCAGTGATTCCCGCTGCAATTTCCCGGAAAGATTGGATACGCTGTCGCTCCAACCATATTCATCGTGCAGCTGGTCAACGACTTCCTGCATGGTGTAACCGGCGCGGATGATCTGCGCCTTGATTTCGTTTCGAATACTTGATTTCATGGTAATCCTCCAATTTTGCAAGTGACGCCCTTTGTCACTTGATAACTAAAACATGATTTTCTGTTGCGTCATAAAAAGAACCGGCTACGCTGGGGAGCACACTGGCTTTGGTCAATGGTGAAATTTGTGCAAATGCTGTTTTGCGATAGAAATGGCTTCCTGCGTATCGTTGGTCAACGGCGGAATATTCAACTTCGCGAAAATGTGGGGTTTTTCATCGTTCGGGCTGTATCTGCGCGAGATAGTGCAGCGTGTGCACAGTTCCACGAGTCGCTATTTGATGAACTGTGTGCAGATAACAGAGAAACATTTCGCCGTTTTGAGATTGCTTCAAAAGATACCTGCAAAATCACCTCTTTTGCTGACCGCTTTAGGTGTGGTCAAAATGACCACACCTACTTCGTCCTGCTAAAGTGGTCGGGTTCAAAATGACACCAACCACTTCACATCACAAAACCGAGAATATTTACATGGTTCTGGTCGTACCCAAAATGGGCACGACCACTTTATCCGCATGAAGCGCCTCTAATATATGAGGTAACAGGGTGAATCGCTGCGTACATACGTACCGGCGACCAGAGCGAAAATCAATCCCGCCAGTCTTCCGGTACGTACGTACACTGTGAAGCGTCCGTAAACTCGTTTATATGTGGCCTTGCCACCGCCTCAATGCCCATAAAGCCCCACACCCGGCGTCCTGCCGAATTGGTGATCGTGTTGCAGTGTTCCAGATTGTACTTGCCGCAGGCTGCCACCAGCGCATCGCTGAAGCTGCGGCGTTTAAGAGCAGTCAGACTATTTTCCTCACACCACATCCGATAAATGTCGTAGCAATCCTTTGAGCTGATGGACGCATCCGCTTTCAGCCGGATGTAGCCCTCGGATTCCAGAAAGTCAAACACATTGTTGTTGTCCCGCTTAACGGCCTCCCGGTTCTCTTTGGTGCGCTGGCTTTCGGTGAACTTGAAGTTGTTTGCCACCAGCCGCTGCAGTCCCGCAAAGGCCCAGAGGAATATGCCCTCGATTTCTGCCTTCATCTTTTCGGAAAGGTCGGGATCATCCACGCGGTCAACAGGTTTCTCTTTGGTGGTCAAAATCAACTGCCGCCGATAGAAGCCGTCGCTTCGGTCAAAAAGGGCTTGCAAGTCGCCGTTGCTGAACGCCAGAAGGCGGGCGCACATCCAGCCCTGATAACTCTGCTTGCCTTTATGCTCCAAATCCATCTTGCCCTGCGCGGTGACGATGGATTTGACGTAGTTAGTCTGGCGCAGTGCCTCCATCCGCATATCGTCGTCCACACACAGCAGAATGTGTTCCAGATCAGCGCGGGCGAAGCGATTCTCTGAGATTTTGCCGATGCTGCCATCTTTCATATTGCTGCCGAACAAGGCGGACAGCACCGCGCCGATCTGGCTCTTGCCCTCGCCGCCGCTGCCTTTGATAACCATCATCCGCTGGCCTTTGTTGCTGGGGATCAGGCAGTAGCCGATATATTCCTGCAAAGTCGGAATGTCCTCCGGGTAAAGCAGCCCATCCAAAAACGCCAGCCAGCGGGCTGGTGTGGGAGCACCGGGATTGTAGGCCACCGGCAGACGACAGCGAACAATCTCCGGCTTGCCCTCCGTAAAGGAGCCATCCAGCATTAGCGTCCCATTTGCCAGATGAATCCGGTCTGCCTCCGGCGGGAAGTCCTCCACCAGTGCGGCCAGCTTCATCAGCTCCACGATATTGCTGATTTTGCGGGGGATATTGCTGACCGCACAGCATTTCAGTTCCTCAAAAATTTCTCCACGCAGTGGCAGCTCATCGGTCACGCGGCCATCGGGCGTGAAAAAAGCCCCGTTTGTGTAGATGATTTTGTGTCTGCCGAGAAAATCATCACAAAACAGGGCTTCATTGATACTCTTGCCATCAAACCAGACAGACTGGTTGACCTCACGCGATTTCTCGTTCTTCGCCACAGTGCTGCACCTCCTTTTCCAGACGTTGGAGCCGCTGCTCCAGCGCGGCGATAGTGCCGTCCTTCAGCAGCATATCTACCGCTTTCACACGCTGCTCCAGTTCCGCAAACATGAGAACGTCCAACAAATCATTTACATACTCGATCATATGACAGGCTTCCACAAAGCGGTCATCCAGTTCATCCTCCGGCGATCGCGGGTCGTACTCGACCTTCCAGCGTTCCAGCAGATGCAGGTAGTCGCACAGCACCCGCTGGCAGTACATCTCATCGTTACGGAAGGCCCGCGCCAGCGGATAGGGCTTTTTCAAAGCCATCGCTGCCGGGGGCTTGTCCGGGTCGATGCCAAAGTCATAGGCCAGCTTCTTTGCGGCCTCGTAGCTGCTCAGGCCGAACAGCCGCGCCACAAAATCGATCACATCCCCGGTAGCCCCGCAGCCAAAGCAATAGAAATAATCCCTGTTCAGCTTCATGCTGGGATGCCGGTCATCGTGGAAGGGGCAGCAGATCATATCGCCCCGGTTGACCTTACAGCCGTAGTATTCGGCGGCCTGCTTCACGGTGACAGCGGATTTTACAGTTTCAAATAAATTCATAGGCTTTGTCCTCCATTATTTATTGACGGTATCTGCCCGTCTGCCTGAATATACGGGGAAAAAGCCTATAAACCGAAAAATCCGCTAAAAGTGCAAGAAATGAAAAAACGCCGCCCTGAAATCTTGCAAAAATGCAAGACCTCAGAGCGGCGAAGCCAGCGGAAAGCATTTGCCCGCGCTGGTTTTATCAGGTATAATGGATAAAGAGAGTTTTCAGAAGAGAGGTGCGTCACATGGAGGGAGCCTATCTGCCCGGCAATATCCGGCAGCGGATGCAGGAGCTTATGAAGGAACATAAAATTACCCAGGCACAGCTGGCGACCCGCATCGGCAGCACCGAGAGCGCCATCAGCCGGTTTGTCAGCGGTAAGACTGATAAGATCAGCACAGAACATTTGCTCCGCATTGCGAAAGTGTTTGAAGTCTCCACAGATTTCCTGCTGGGGGAAGTCAACACGCCCGACCGGACAAATTTTGATATTGAAGAACTGGGCCTGTCGGTGCAGGCGGCGCGGAATCTGTACACCGGAAAAGCCAATGCAGAGATCGTCAACCGCCTTTTGGAAAGCCCTCGCTTTGCAGAAGTCACCTATATGATTGAGCAATATTTTGACGATACGCTGGCCGCCGGTTTCGCCGGACAGAACCAGATGCTTACTACTCTCAGCGCCATGCTGCGCCGAAACAATAAAACAGACGCTGCGGTGCAGGCGGCCAGAACTGTCAACCGGCAGAAAGTTCCCGTATATCAGGCAGACCTGACGATGATACAGAACACATTTATGGCGGCGCTGCGGGAAGTGAAGAAAGAGATCGGCAACGATTTCACAGCAGCGCAGTCCTTGACCAAGGGCATCACTCAGCAGATGTTTACCGAACTCACCAAAGGGGCGGATGTTCATACTCCGACCATCACGCCCGAAATGATTTCCGCCGCCGTCACCCAGAGCGCAGCGGGGATGGACGGTGTGCAAAAGGAAGCATTAGACAAGTTCGGTCAGGCGCTGACGGAATTTCTCCAATCCACCTTAGACCACGCGCAGGAGAAGCAAAATGCCGACCCGGAGCAATGAGCAGCTGTGCAGACTGGCACAGAAAGGGGATACGGCTGCCCGTGACATTCTGCTGGAAAAGAATCTGGGATTCATCCGAAAAATTGCGCTGGAGCAATACCGAAACATGGGGCTGGATGAAAATGATATTGGAATTGATTTGGATGATTTGATGCAGGAGGGAAGTATCGGCCTGCTGAATGCGATCCCTTTATTTGACGCCGGACGGGGCATGAAATTTCTGACCTATTCGGCACCAGCAATCCGCAATGCCATGACAGACTGCATCCGCGCAGCTCTCGCCCAATTTGAACAACGGATGGTGGATAAGAAAGACGGCCCCGGATTCCAGAGAGTATATCTGGATGACGTTCTCTCAGATGATGAACAGATGCTGCGGATTGAAGCCATAGCCGACCCTCACACCCAAACGCCAGAGCAAATCTATATTCAAAAAGAGCAGCTGACAGAGTTGTATGCGGCGCTGGACAAGCTGACTGCCAGAGAGCAGACCTATCTGCTGTACCGCTATGGGTTTACCGATGGAATCAAACACCCGCTGATCGGCGCGGCGCTCTATTTCCACCTCAGCGAGAGCCGGACAAAGAAGGTGGAGGGCGAGGCGATGGACAGTCTGCGAGGGAAACTGCCGTGGTGGTTTTGATACGATGGTAAGCACGGCTGACGAGGGCTTTGATATACCTTTGTTCCGCTAATGACACGGCTGACAGACAGTGCTTGCCGCACCGCCTGCCAGCCTTTTTCTGTCGCTTATGCTGCCCCGCAAGGGGCAACCTTTCCCGCCAGAACGCCGCAACTGTAGCCACACTTTCCGAGGTGTGCTACATTTCCGGCTGCCATCTGCTTTACAAAGGTATAACACACTAGACTTTCCGAGGGAAAGTCGTGTGCCAACAGGGATGCTGCTCGCCCCTATTGGAAACCCAGAGCCAAAGGGACACGTCCCTCTAGGCACCCCGACTGTCCGTGCAGTGGCTTTCCGTCCTGCTCCCGCACGCTGGATATGCTCCTGCCCGAACAGGTAAACAGACACAGAGTTTTGCCCAGGTGGTGGGCAGATTTCTGTGCCTGTTTTTGCTCAGCGGCGGCTGGGAAAATCACACGTGGAACTCTCGGCCTTAATTGGAAATTTTCGTATTGGAGTGCGAAAACCGATTGTCCTAAGTTCCTATATCTGGTATAATAAAATAATAGTTGAATTCTCTGACGGAGGTACCCATATGGCCATCTCTTACAATAAGCTCTGGAAACTGCTCATTGATCGAAAAATGAGCAAAGCAGACTTACGCCGAGCAGCGGGAATCGCCCCTAACACCATGACAAAGCTGAACCGAGATGAAGAAGTGACCCTAGAAACACTCGGGAAAATTTGTGGTGTGTTAAAAGTCAATGTCGGAGATATTGTGGATATTTTTCCTGATGCTCCATAACAAGATAGAAAGAGAGGGAGATCTATGACTCCATTTGAAATTGTAACTGCCATTTTGAACTTGCTTGCACTTATCCTGATTCCCATAATAGCCGTGATAATTGGTCAGCATTTGCAAAATGTTTCAGCAAAACGAAAAGATAAAATGGACGTGTTTAAGACGATGATGATGAACAGAATCGGCTGGTCCGTTGAAGGTACACGAGCCATGAACATTATTGATATTGTTTTTTCGGATGATAAAAATGTTCGACAGGCTTGGAGTGAATATTATCATGCTCTTTGTGTCAAGGACCCAGATGAAATACAGTTAAAGCAAATGCAGCAAGCACAAGATAAATTACTTGAGAAAATGGCTATTTCTCTTGGATATAAGGATAAAATCACATGGGAAACCATTCAGAATCCTTATGTTCCGAAAGGGATGATGGAGGCAATGGATCAGCAACAGATCATCCAAAAAGGACAGACAGAGCTTGCAAAGGTAGCTGGTGCGTTTGCTCAAATGATCAATACTAACGCAGCCAATCAAGCGCCAAACCGACAGGAGGATAATCCCCATGCCAACACTTGAATGGATTGGAAAAGATAAAGTGGTAAACCACCACCAGGAGGTGCCTTATCGGGTGCTGGAGCGCCAGTACAGCTATGATGGAGCTGGGCAGCACGCCGAGGACAACGGCAGCGAAAACATGATTATCCATGGCGACAATCTGGAGGCGCTAAAAGCCCTGCTGCCCCAGTACGAGGGCAAGGTGAAGTGCATCTACATCGATCCTCCCTATAACACCGGCAACGAGGGCTGGGTGTACAACGATAACGTCAATGACCCCAAGATCAAAAAGTGGCTGGGCGAAGTGGTTGGCAAAGAGGGCGAGGACCTTTCCCGGCATGACAAGTGGCTGTGTATGATGTATCCCCGCTTGAAGTTGTTGCAGCGACTGTTAGCGGATGACGGAGTTATTTTTATCAGTATTGATGATACTGAGTATGCCAATTTGAATCTAATTTGTGACGAGATTTTTGGAAGCAGCTGCTTTGTGTCAAACATTTCATGGCAGCGGACATACTCTACCCGAAACGACTCCAAAGGGATTGTGAACGAAGTGGAGCACCTGATTGTTTACAGTAAACAGCCAGGCTGGAATCCAAATAAATTACCTCGTACAGAGGAAATGAATGCTCGATATAAGAACCCTGATAATGACGATATGCCGTGGAAAAGCAGTGATGCTTTTGCCCCAGGAGCCTCCACACATCCAGGCATGGTATATGCTGTTCAGCACCCCTTTACTGGAAGTTTGATCTATCCTACGAATGGGCGGCATTGGGCATTTGGGCAGGAGCAAGTGCTTGAAATTATGCTTGGATGGGGCAATTATGAGTTACGTCAAATTGGCGATGATGAGCGGCGGGCAGAAATATGTGGTGTCAGTGTGGATGATGTACGCCATGATGTGATGGCCATAATGCTTACAGATACAATAGATGTAGCTCGTAAAAAAGCTTTGCAGATTTACGATAGAGGTAAATGGCCACTCTTGTGTTTTTCAAATCGAGGGAAAAGCGGTATTCGCAGAAAAACATATCTTGACGGAGTTGGAGGAAGGTTACCAACAAACTATTGGTCTTTTGAGGAAGTAGGGCACACAGATGAAGCCGCAAAAACTCTAAAATCTATTTTCAACAATAAGTCTCCTTTCGACACTCCAAAACCCTCCCGTTTAATCGAGCGTATACTCACAATTGCGGGGAATCGAAAGGCCCTAATTCTCGATTCGTTTGCTGGTTCCGGCACCACCGCCCATGCTGTACTCAACATGAACAAGGCCGACGGCGGCAACCGTAAATTCATCCTTGTGGAAATGATGGACTACGCCGACAGTATCACAGCTGAGCGTGTCAAGCGAGTAATTGACGGCTACGGCGAGGGCAAAAAAGCCGTGGAAGGCACCGGCGGCAATTTCAGCTACTATGAGCTAGGGCCTGTGCTTCTGCTGCCGGACGGCAACCTCAACGAAGAAGTAGGCCCGCAAAAAATCCAGGAATATGTCTACTACATGGAGACCAAAGAGCCCATGACTGCCGAACAGCCCACGGACGAGCCTTACTTCATGGGCCTGTGCCGCAACACCGCCTATTACTTCTATTATGAGCGAGAAAGAGTCACCACGCTGAATTACGCCTTTTTGGCTACCATCCAGACCAAAGCCGAGGGTTACACCATCTATGCCGACCTGTGCGCTATCCCGCAGGAGACACTGCGCAAGCATAACATCACTTTTAAGAAAATTCCTCGGGACATTGCCCGTCTGTAAAGGAGCGTGAAGAAATGGAACTGAAATCTTATCAGAAAGAAGTTATTGCCGATCTTGCGCGCTACCTGGAGCTGGTGGTGGAACTGCAAAGCCCAGCAAAGGCGTATCAGACCCTCTGGAACGAAAAAAATGTTCTGGTAGGATTCGGCGGTATGCCGAATTATGTGAATGTGCTCCCCGGCGTACCCCATGTGTGTGCCAAGGTGCCTACCGGCGGTGGCAAGACCTATATTGCCGCCAGTTCTCTGCGGACAATTTTTGACGCCATGCCACAGCGCCGGGCCAAGGCCGTCGTGTGGCTGGTGCCCTCTGAGGCTATTCTGACCCAAACCCGCAAGGCACTGGAAAATCCCGATCACCCCTACCGCCAGCGGCTGGATGTGGATTTTGGCGGGCGGGTACAGGTGTACTCCAAAGAACAGGCCCTCATGGGGCAGAACTTCACCCCCTCTGCTGTGACAGAACAGCTCTCTTTGTTTGTCCTCAGCTATGATTCTTTCCGCACAAGCAAAAAGGAAGGCCGCAAAGCCTATCAGGAGAATGGTTACCTGGCCGAGTTTGCAAAGTGGATGGATGATCCGGCTGTTCTGTTGGCCGATACCGATGAGACGGCGTTGATCCAGGTAATCCGCTATCTGAATCCGGTGGTCATCGTGGACGAAAGCCACCATGCCACTTCGGATTTGAGCGTGGAAATGCTGCAAAACTTCAATCCCAGCTTTGTGTTTGACCTGACCGCAACTCCCAAGCAGAAAAGCAACATCATCTCTTTTGTGGACGCTGCACGGCTGAAAAAGGCCAACATGGTCAAGCTGCCAGTCATCGTGTATAACCGGAAATCCCAGGCCGATGTGTATGGAGATGCTATCGCCATTCGTGCCAAGCTGGAGGCACAGGCTAAGCGGGAACAGGAAACCAGCGGGCGCTACATTCGTCCCATCGTTCTGTTCCAGGCCCAGCCCCGCAACAATGCGGACAGCACCACATACGGAAAAATCAAGAAAACGCTGGTGGACGGCGGTATCCCAGAAAATGAAATCGCCATCAAAACCGGCGATAAGGACGAGCTGAAAAATGTGGACTTACTGTCCCCAGACTGCCCCATCCGGTACATTATCACCGTGAATGCCCTGAAAGAAGGCTGGGACTGCCCCTTTGCCTACGTGCTGGCCACGGTGGCAAACCGCACTTCTACTGTGGATGTGGAGCAGATTTTGGGCCGTGTACTTCGGCTGCCCTACACGCAGAAAAACAGCAGCGAAGTGCTGAATCTCTCCTATGTCATCACATCTTCCGCAGACTTCCACCAGACACTGGAAAAGGTCGTGGTCGGGCTGAACAGCGCCGGTTTCAGCAACCGTGACTACCGGGCACAAGATGTGGACATCCCCGTTATGGCACCTCCCACCCCGGAGCCGGAGCAGCTTCCTATTGTCCCGTCTCCCGCTGATGAACCGGATCTGCCAGAAGTAGACGGCTCAGATTTGAAGGCACGTTTTGAAGCGGCCGCACAGGAAGCGGAACAATCTGTGCAGGATGGAGCGGTGCAGTCTGATCCCATGCTGGTGCAGGCCCTGCAACAGAACAAAAGCTATGAGGACGAGATCAACCAGGCTGACAACACCGCTTTGAGCCAGGCTCCATCGGAGGTGCGCGACAAAATGAATCAGTTCCGAATGAATGAGGAATTTGCAGATGAAGCCGCTGCCTTGCGCTTCCCCCAGTTTATGCTGGAGACTGGTCCCAGCCTGTTTTCGGAAGCCCACGAAACCTTGGAACTAGAGCATTTGGAGGGTGGCTTCTCTCTGCGAGACAAAGACGCTCATGTGGATTTCACCACAATCAACGCTGAGATGGCGCGGGTCGATGTAGACGATAGCAAAGACAGCACCGCAAAGGCGTGGCGGCTGTCCGGCGGTGACAGCGCCTTTTTCCGGGAGTGGTTCAACACCCAGCCCTCGGGAAAGCGGCTCTCGCTGTGTAAGGGCATTATTAAGCAAAAGCTGTCCAAAATGAATTGTGTCAACGACCGGGAGCTGGATGAGTACATCGACCGGGTGATCGGCACCATGAGCGAAGATCAGCTCTCCGAGCTGGAGCAATCGCCGTATCCTTATGTCGTGAAGATTCAGGGAAAGGTAAAGGAATTGATTGCCCAGCATCGCTCCGGCGTCTTTGACACCTGGCTGGAGCAGGACAAGATTTCCTGCCTACCCAACTATGCGCTGCCTGCGGTAATCTCTCCAACGGCATTTACTTCGATGGTGCCGAAATCGCTCTATACCGCCGAAGAAGATATGAACGAGTACGAGTTCAAGGTGGTGTGGGCACTATCAGAACTGGGCAAAGTCAAGTGGTGGCATCGTAATATCTCCAGACTGGGTTTCCAGATTAACGGCCCCGTTCACGCTTACCCTGATATCATCGTGATGCTCCACAGTGGAAAGATACTGATGGTGGAGACCAAGGGCGACCATCTGGATAACGATGAATCCAAGGAAAAGGCTAAAATTGGCGACCAGTGGGCGAAGCTAGCCGGAAAACAGTACAAGTATTACATGGTGTTTGAGACCAAGCAGCCGGACTATCCGGGAGCATATTCCTTGGAGCGGTTTATGGAGATTGTGAAGGGATTGTAACACCCCAAAATATATGTTGGAGGTTTAAATAATGGGAACCATTAAATCAGAAATAAAGAATCTCTTTCTGGCCGAACATCCCGAGCAAGAAAGTATCCTGAAGCCTTTTCTAAACGGTTTCGACATAAATTATGCGGAAGTGAAGTCCATTAATAACACTGCAATCTTTTCATATATGATAAAGCCAGAAGACTTTATGAAAGAAGCCTTTGGCCTGGAGAAAGAAATATTATTGGTATATTCGCCTTTTGATACTTTAGAGCCACGAGCTCTACAAGCTGCAAATATGTTGTTTAAAATGTTCCCATACATGAACCGAATAGATACACTTAACTTTTTTATGGTTTCCAAAGATCCTGCAATACAAAATTATGCAGGAATAATGTCTTTTTCTGAGGAAGAATCTCGTTCGCTAGTTCCCTTTTTATATTCTGATTTAATTTCAAGTACTAGCGATAACTGGTATGTTAGAAAAATCTTAAAGAAAAACTTTTATGACGTAGATTTGTTTGGTTATACTCTTCCGATTAGAGATGAGTCCTCCTTTTTTGGGCGGCACCAAATTGCTGCACGATACATTGATGCGATTCGCCGATGCGAAAACCGAGGTATCTTTGGACTACGCAAAACAGGTAAAACATCCTTTTTGTTTAAGATTGATCGAATTATTCGAGAACAGCATCTTGGGTTTGTATTTTTTTATGATTGTAAGTCTCCATCATACAGAAAACTTCACTGGAACGAGCTCCTTGGAGAAATATGTAGCAATATAGCCAATCGATTAAAAATACGCATTAGAAAAGAATATGATGAACAAAACATCATTAAGAGTTTTCGATATGTTGTGAAATCGGCATCAGATAAGAACATAAAGATTATTATTATGTTTGACGAAATCGAATATATTTCGTTCAAATCTCCGCTTGATGAACACTGGAAGACGGAATTTATAGACTTTTGGCAAACAATTTGGTCTGTTCAAAGCCTTCATCGGAATCTTGTGTTCATATTATCTGGTGTTAACCCAAGTGTTACAGAAATCGATACAGTTAATGGCGTTCAAAATCCACTATTTAGTATCGTGCAATCAGAGTATTTACATGGATTATCTGAAGATGAAGCGAGAACTATGATTCGGACTTTAGGGCGCAGAATGGGTATCAGATTTGAATATGATTCTGTGAAACTTTTATATGATCAATTTAATGGGCATCCTATGCTCCTGCGCCTAGCGTGTAGCTACATTAATCGTCAATATAATGATCCAGATAAACGGCCCATTACAGTTACGGCAGATAACTTAAAAAAGCTACAAGATGATATTGATGTAGAATTAGCTTACTATTTCCGTCATATTGTCTCAGAAATCCAAAAATTCTACCCCGAAGAGTATGAGATGTTTGAGTTGCTAGCTTCTGGACAAACATCGGATTTTGTGGAGTTATCTGCAATTACAGAGTATACAAAACATCTGTACAGTTATGGCTTAGTTGGTCGTGAGAATGGAAAGTTGCCATATGTTAAAATGCCTGTAGCTGGAAGATACGTAGCTATGGAATTAGCCAAGAGGGAAAAGAGAACAACCCTATATCGAATTGTTCCTCTTGAAAAACGAAATCAATGGGTCGCGCAGCGTGTGAAGTCAATTATACGTGATTTGCGTCAACTAGAAACAGCAATATCTAATGCAGGAACGTGCAAACTTTTTGGCGAAAACTCTTTCCCCGAGGCAGATAGATTTGTAAATGTAGGATCAGTGTCTAACGAGCCAGAATTTGAAAATTTCTTCAATATCTGTAATCGTTGCTTCGTTGAGTCAATCGAAAAATACGGCAAATCATTGGGGAAAAAGAAATATTTCTGGAATGAAATCAAGTCAACTTATCCGGCTTTGTTTGACGTACTACATCGAATAAAGGTTTATCGCCATTCTAGCGACCACCTAGAACTAAACCCCGATGTCGCCAAGAAGTATAAAGAATTTTGGAATGAGGATACGGCTGGTGTTACCGACTTTGAAGAACAACGGTTTGTGATTCAACAAAAGCTATTAGAAGCCTTTTTATCTGCAATTCAAACAGAAATAGATTCTATATCCTAAACAATACTCCGCCCAAAGTGTGCTTTGGGCGGAGTATTGTTTATTTTGCACTGAAGTTATTATTTAGTATCTGCTAAATTATTTGAAAATGCTTTAGTGCATCTATAATTACCTCTTCCTTTTCCAGTGGGCACTGCGGCACTTTGGCATCCTCTTTCTTCGACAGATTATAATTTTGACCAATTTCCAGCCCACATTTCCGCTTGACTTGAGAAATATACAGGCTGGATACCTTCAAACCGTGTTTTTCCAGTACATACGCCTTAATCTGCTCATAGGTCGCACCTTTCTGGAACCCGGACATATCCACATCCTCCAGCGAGAACTCCACACGAACTTTCTTGGAGTCGATTTCTCCCTTGGAAAGCAAGACAACCGTCTCCACATGCACCGTATGCGGGAACATATCCACCGCCTTCACCCTGTCCAGCTCATACCCGTTCCCCCGCAGGTACTTCACGTCCCGGGCCAGGGTGGCGGGGTCGCAGCTGACGTACACGATCCGATCCGGCTGCATCTTCACCATGGTCTCCAGCACAATCTGCTCGCAGCCCTTCCGGGGCGGGTCCACCACGATCACATCCGCCTGCACCCCCTCTTTTTCGTACATGCTAGGCAGCACCTCCTCCGCCTTTCCCACATAAAACCGGGCGTTGGAAATGTCGTTGATAGCGGCGTTGTTTTTGGCATCCCGGATGGCCTGGGGGACGATCTCCACCCCGCAGACGCATCCTGCCCTCCGGGCGAGGAAGAGGGAGATGGTGCCGATGCCGCAGTACAGATCCCACACCGTCTCCTTTCCCGTCAGGCCGGCGAACTCCAGGGCCGTGCCGTAGAGCCGCTCCGTCTGCACCGGGTTCACCTGATAAAAGGAGAGGGGAGAAATGTGGAATTTCACATCGCCGATGTAGTCTGTGATATAGTCCTGCCCCCAGATGGTTTTTATGTCCTTTCCCATGATCACATTTGTCTTCTCCCTGTTGACGCTGCAGGTGATGCTCGTCATGCCCTGGATGGAGGACAGCCGCTCTGCCAGCACATCGCTGTGGGGAAGGGCGTCTCCGTTGATGACTAGACAGACCATCAGCTCTCCGGTGGCAAAGCCCTTGCGGATCAGCACATGGCGCACCAGCCCGGCGTGGGACTCCTCGTCGTAGGGCTGCACGTGGTATTCCCCCATAAAGGCCAGAATCTCCTGCAGGATAGGCTGATTTTCCTCTGCCCCCAGAGCGCAGTCCATGTCCGGCAGGGGGATGATCTTATGGGTCCGTCCGGCATAGAAGCCTGCCGTCAGATGGCCTTCTCTGTCTCTGCCAATGGGATACTGGGCTTTATTGCGGTAACGGAAGGGCTCGTCCATTCCGATGATCCCCTCCATGGCGGCGTCCAGCACCTCTTTTGGCACTGCGCCGAGCCGCAGAAGGTTGTTCTCCACCTTGCCCTTTTTAAAGGCAAGCTGCTGCCTGTAATCCATCTCCTGGATCTGGCAGCCGCCGCATCTTCTGGCCTCCTTGCACCTTGCATTTTGACGGGCGGGTGAGGGCGCAAGAATATTCATTAATCTTGCATACCCATAGTTTTTCTTCATCTTCATGATCTTTGCTTCCACCAGGTCCCCGATGATCGCATCCTTAATAAAAAGAGCGCATCCGTCTACCTTTCCGATGCCCTCTCCACCAGTGCCCATGTCCTCTATCCGCACTGTCACCAAATCATTTTTCTGCATAAATATTCCCCTTTGTGTCACTTTTACGCACCAGTTATATGAATTTGGGACGTAACACTTTTAAACTTTGTTACGTCCCCAAATACATTTAATACTATTTACATCTCCGTCCGGCGCAGGTTTGTCTCGAAGAGCCGGTTATATCCCAGCCATTCCCTGCTGCCCTGCTTATCCTTGAAGATCTCGGTCAGCGTCTGCATCTTGGCGTCTGTGCAGTCCGCGAAGTTGAGGGCCATGGCCTCGGCCAGGGCCGGCTTCTTCGGGGAGCCGTACTCCAGCTCGCCGTGGTGGGCGATGACGCAGTGCTTCAGCTCGCTCGCCAGCACCTCCGGGAAATCCGGGATGGTGCGGATGGCGTCGCTGATCATCTCCACGCCGATGACGATGTGGCCCAGAAGCTGGCCGTCGTCTGTGTAGTCGTTTGCCGGGAAGGGAGACAGCTCCTTGATCTTCCCGATGTCATGGCACATGGCCGCGGTGTAGAGAAGATCCCGGTTCAGGATGGGGTAGGCTCCCACCATGTACTCGCAGAACTTCACCACGCTGAGGGTGTGCTCCAGAAGGCCGCCGGCAAAGCCGTGGTGGACCGTCTTGGCCGCAGAGTGGTTCTTGAATTTCTTGATGAAATCCGGGTCATTTTCAAAGTAGTACTCTATGATCTTCCGGAGGTACGGATTTTTCACCTGGCGGCCGTAGGATAAGAGCTCCTGGTACATGGCCTCCGGATCCTTCTCCGTGGAAGGCATATAGTCCGCCGGGTTGTACTCGTCCTCGTAGGCCCTGCGGATCTGCTTGATATTCAGCTGCAGCGCGTTGTTGTAGCTGATGACCTCACCGTACACCTCGATGAAATCCATCTCCTCATAGTCCGCGATGCCGCTGGAGTTGGGATCCCACACCTTTCCGTCCAGTGTTCCTGTCTTGTCCTGGAGGATCAGGTTGTCGTATGGTTTGCCGTTTCTTGTCTCAGCGGAACGTTTGCCCTTGCACAGGTAAATGTTCCTGATGGTCTCTCCCTCGCAGAGAGTGTTGATATATCTCATATAAAATGCCTCTTTCTGATAATTTTCTAATTGTCTTGCGTCTTTTAAGGTTTGCGTCTTTTGCGTTTTCTTACTCTTTACTTCCCACAGTCACCCGGAAAGTGATGTCCACATAGCCGCCGGTTCCCTGGCGCTGCCCCCGAACCCGTATCTCATTGCCTGTCTCCTGCTGCATCAGGGCGTTGTTGTAGCCGGACAGAGTGGTCACTGAAGTGCCGTCCACCTCGGTGATCACATCGCCGCTCTGGATGCCCGCCGCCATGGCCGGCGAGTCGGCGCTGACCTCCTGCACGTAAACGCCGGCAGGAATGCCCTGGCTGTCTGTCAGCTCCTCTGTCACTGTGACCCCCTGTATGCCGATGTAGGGCACCGCCTGCCCGTTGGACAGAAATTCCAGGGCGTCCTTCAGGTCAGAGATGCCGTAGGCCGCCACAGGCCCGGACTCCCCGTCCCCATAGAAGCGCTCCTGGTCGATCAGGCCGATGATCTGACCGTCCGTGTTGAGCAGGATCCCGGTGCCGCTTGTGCTGCCGCCAATGTCCGTGCACAGCAGGCTGTAGTCTCCGTCCGCCCGGCTGACCGTCTCCCTGGTGGAGGAGACAACGCCAATGCCCATGCCTCCATAATACCCGAAGGGGCTGCCGATGGCAATGACAGGATCTCCCTTTGAGACGCTCCCGGAGCTGCCCAGAGCCACTGTCTGGATCTGGTTCCAGGCATTTTCCGACAGGGTGTTTTTCGCAATGGCGTAGACCGCAATGCCAAGGTTGGTATCCTGCCTCTTCACACTGACGCTGTAGGAATTGCCGTCCACAAGCCGGGCCTGCAGAGAGCCTCCCTCAGGCACGGCCAGACCTTTGGCCGCCACCAGGAGCTCCACGCCGTTGTCCTCAAAGATGACGCCCGCCACGCTGTCCTCGTCCACAAGCGCCTGGTCCTGCCCTTCCGGCTGGGAAACCTGGACAGATATCTCCGCCATGCTCCTGTTTACCGTGTTGGCCACAGTCACAAGAGCCTGGTTCAGTTCCTCGTAATCATCCACTGTGAGAACAGGGGAGGGCTCTTCTGTCTGTCCTTCCTCTCCTTCCTGGGTCTCCTCCTCTTCCTCCTCCGGGATGGTGATTTTCCTGGGATTGCTGGAAAACCGGTCCTCCGCCCATGGCCTGAGGGCATAAAATCCCAGGCAGGCCGCAAGTCCGAATATCAGACCAAGGCCCGCATATCTCAAGACCATGTTTCGGATCTTCCTGTATCCTACGTTCTCATCCTTGATGGTTTCCTGCATAAAGGAAAATTCTTCTTTCTTTTCTTCTTCGTTTTCCTCTCTGCTCTCCTCAGGATTTTCATGATATTCCATGACCATCTTCTCCTTGTGCAATCCTTGTTTTAGTATACAATATCCCCCCGCAATGTTCAATAATTATCCTTTCCTTTCCCCTGTAAATGCGGTATAATGATTGCGCAAAAGCGCAATCTGAAGCGAGGAACTCGCTTCACCCTGCTGCGCAGGGATATACCGACAGGACACGGCAAAGTGCGACAAAATCTGACAAAAAAACATGGAATACAGGTGAACCTATCATGAATCATAAGACACTGACAAAACTGGAATTTGACAAAGTGGTGGACCTTCTCACCGCCCAGGCGACCTGCCCGGGAGGCGTGCGGTCCTGCCGCTCCCTGAAGCCATACACGGACATCAATAAGATCGAGACCGCCCAGGAGCAGACCCAGGCCGCCTTCACAAGGATTGTAAAAAAAGGCCGCCTGTCCTTCTCCGGCTGCGATCCGGTGAGCGACTCCCTGAAGCGCCTGGAGATCGGCGGAACCCTGGGGGCCGGAGAACTCCTTCGCATCTGCAAGGTCCTGAAAGCAGCCGGCAGGGCAAAGTCCTACGGCCGCCACGAGACAGTGGACGAGGCCGCCGACTGCCTGGACGTCTATTTTGACCAGATCGAACCCCTCACCAATCTGGCGGGCGAGATTGACCGCTGCATCATCAGCGAGGAGGAGATCAGCGACGAGGCCAGCCCGGGGCTGAAGCACATTCGCCGCCAGATCAGTCTGGCCGGTGATAAGATACACTCCACCCTGACCTCCCTTGTGAACGGCCCTCTGCGCAGTTACCTCCAGGACGCCCTCATCACCATGAGGGGGGACCGGTACTGCATCCCTGTGAAGGCCGAGTACAGAAGCCAGGTGCCGGGCATGATCCACGACCAGTCCTCCACCGGCTCCACCCTGTTCATCGAGCCCATGTCCATCGTCAAGCTGAACAATGACCTGAAGGAGCTCTACGGAAAAGAGCAGGAGGAGATCCAGGTCATCCTGGCAGACTTAAGCAATGAGACTGCTCAGCACGTGGACGCTATCCGGGCGGACTACAAGGCCATGACAGAGCTGGACTTCATCTTCGCGCGGGGAGCCCTGGCCCTCTCCATGAACGCCAGCCGCCCCCTCTTTAACAGCGAGCGGAGGATCCGGATCCGCCAGGGACGCCATCCCCTTCTGGACCCGAAGTCCGTGGTTCCCATCTCCCTCACGCTGGGGGAGGATTTTGACCTGCTCATCATCACAGGCCCCAACACAGGAGGAAAGACAGTCTCCCTGAAAACCGTGGGGCTTTTCACCCTGATGGGCCAGGCAGGCCTCCACATCCCGGCCCTGGACCGCTCCGAGCTGGGCGTATTTACCAATGTGTTCGCGGACATCGGGGACGAGCAGAGCATTGAGCAGAGCCTCAGCACCTTCTCCTCCCACATGACAAACATCGTGTCCTTTTTGAAGCATATCACCCCGGACAGCCTGGTGCTCTTCGACGAGCTGGGGGCCGGCACAGACCCCACCGAGGGAGCCGCCCTGGCCATCGCCATCCTGGAGCATCTCCACAGGCAGGGCATCCGCACCATGGCCACCACCCACTACAGCGAGCTGAAGGTGTTTGCCCTCTCCACAGAGGGAGTGGAAAATGCCTGCTGCGAGTTCGACGTGGCCACCCTGCGGCCCACCTACCGGCTCCTCATCGGCATCCCCGGCAAGAGCAACGCCTTTGCCATCTCCAGCAGGCTGGGGCTGCCGGACTACATCATCGACGAGGCGAAAAAGCAGCTCTCCGAGCAGGAGGAGTCCTTTGAGGACCTGCTGACGAACCTGGAGCAGAGCCGCCGCACCATCGACAGGGAGAAGGAGGAGATCAGCGCCTACCGCCGGGAGCTGGAGAAGCTGAAGAACGAGACTGCCGCCCGCCAGGAGAAGCTGGACGCCCAGAGGGACCGCATCCTGGAGGAGGCAAACGACAAGGCCCGGGCCATCCTGGAGGAGGCCAAGGAGATGGCCGACGAGACCATGAAAAATTTCCGCAAATTCGGCAAGGAGAACATCTCCGCTGCGGAGATGGAGAAGGAAAGGGAGCGTCTCCGCAAGAAGATCGCCTCCACCGGCTCCGGCAAAAAGCTGGCGGCCGCAAAGCCCAGGAAGCAGCATAAGCCCGGCGATTTCAAGCTGGGCGAGTCTGTCCGTGTGCTGAGCCTGAACCTGAACGGCACCGTCACCTCCCTGCCTGACGCGAAGGGAAATGTGAACGTGCAGATGGGGATCCTCAACTCCCAGGTCAACATCTCCGACCTGGAGATCATTGAGGAGCAGCCCGTGTACTCAGCGGCGAAAAACCTGCGGCGCACCTCACAGGGCAAGATGAAGATGGGCAAATCCCTGTCCGTCAGCCCGGAGATCAACCTCCTCGGGAAGACTGTGGACGAGGCCGTGGCGGAGCTGGACAAATATCTGGACGATGCCTACCTGGCCCACATAAACCAGGTGCGCATCGTACACGGCAAGGGCACCGGCGCCCTGCGCAGCGGCATCCACAAATATCTGCGCAGGCAGAAGCACGTGAAGGATTTCCACCTGGCCGCCTTCGGCGAGGGCGATGCGGGCGTCACCATCGTGGAATTCAAATAGAGACCGACATCATCTTAAGAGGGAGGATATTTATGGTAAACAAACAGAAAATACTGATCGTAGATGACGATGAAAATATTGCGGAGCTGATCTCCCTGTACCTGACAAAGGAGTGCTTTGACACCATGATCGTCCACGACGGGGAGGAGGCTCTGAAGGCATTTGACCTGTACCATCCCAGCCTGATCCTCCTGGATCTGATGCTGCCCGGCATCGACGGGTACCAGGTGTGCCGGGAGATCCGCAGCCGCTCCCAGACCCCCATCATCATGCTCTCCGCCAAGGGGGAGGTGTTTGACAAGGTGCTGGGACTGGAGCTGGGGGCGGACGACTACATCATGAAGCCCTTTGACTCCAAGGAGATGGTGGCCAGAGTGAGGGCCGTCCTTCGGCGCTACCAGCCGGCCCGCCAGGAGACTCCGAAGGAGGAGCGGGGAAAATGTGTGGAGTATCCGGGCATTGTCATCAATCTCACCAACTACTCTGTCCTCCTGGACGGAAAAAATGTGGATATGCCTCCAAAGGAGCTGGAGCTCCTCTATTTCCTGGCCTCCTCCCCGAACCAGGTCTTCACAAGGGAACAGCTTCTGGACCAGATCTGGGGCTATGAGTACATCGGCGACACCCGGACTGTGGACGTGCACATCAAACGACTCCGGGAGAAGATCAAGGACCATCCGTCCTGGTCTCTTGCCACCGTGTGGGGCATCGGCTATAAATTCGAGGTAAAATAGTGTTCGAGGTAAACGAATGTTTTTCAGACGAAAAAAAGCAAAAAAGAATAATCTTCCTCTGAACAGCACGCTGTATCTGAAATTTATCATCGTCTACATCATTCTCGGGTTCCTGAGCCTTTTCACCGCCGCCACCCTGGCCTCGGGGCTGACCTACAGCGGCCTCAAGTCCTCGGAGGCGGACCGGCTCTACGCCCAGGCCACTGCCATGGCCAACGACTACCTGCCGGGGTACTTCAGCGATCTGCTCACAGGCTCTGACGTAAAGATGCAGCTGAACGGCATTTCCGCCTACGCAAAGGCCGCCGTCTGGCTGGTGGACCGGGAGGGCAATGTGCTGGTCTCCTCCCGCCCTGACAGCTACCCCACCGCCCCGGCCCAGATCCGGGGCTTTGATCCCGCCGCCAGCGGCAGCGCCACATATCAGGAGGGAAACTACCACGGCTATTTTGAGGAGGATGTACTCACAGTCAGCGCCCCGGTGGTCCAGGGCTTTTCCACAAAGGGCTACCTGCTGATCCACAAGGAGGTCTCTGACCTGACGGATTTCAGGGACACCCTGATGCGCTCTGTCTACGCCACGGTGATCATCATTTATCTTCTCTCCTTCATCGTGCTGCTGGCCTTCCAGTTTCTCGTGTACCGGCCTCTGCGCAAAATAACGGAGGCTGCCACCCAGTACGCCTCCGGCAACCTGGAGTACGAGATCCCGGTGACCACCCAGGACGAGATGGGGTATCTGTCCGCCTCCCTGAACTATATGTCCGCGCAGCTGCGGGACATGGAGGACTACCAGAAAAAGTTCGTGGCAAATGTATCCCACGATTTCCGTTCCCCTCTCACCTCCATCAAGGGCTATGTGGAGGCCATGGCAGACGGGACCATCCCTCCGGAAATGCAGCAGAAATACCTGAACATCATCCTCTTTGAGACAGAGCGGCTGACGGATCTGACCCAGGATCTGCTGACGCTGAACGAGTTTGACACAAAGGACATTCTCCTGAACAAGGAGGTTTTCGACATACACGAGGTCATCAAGAACACGGCCGCCACCTTTGAGGGCATCTGCACAAAGAGGAAGATTTCCATTGAGCTCATTCTGGCCGCCCGCCACCTGAACGTGTACGCGGACCGGAAAAAGATCCAGCAGGTCCTCTACAACCTGATCGACAATGCCATCAAGTTCAGCGATTCCGACTCCAGCATCACGGTGGAGACCACGGACCGGGGCGACAAGGTCTACATCTCTGTCAAGGACTACGGCATCGGCATCCCCAGGGACTCCCTGAACAAGATCTGGGAGCGCTTCTACAAGACAGACGCCTCCAGGGGGAAGGACAAGAAGGGCACCGGCCTGGGCCTGTCCATCGTGAAGGAGGCCATCCAGGCCCACGGGGAGAACATCAACGTCATCAGCACCGAGGGGGTGGGGACGGAGTTCATCTTCTCCCTGCCCAAACGAGGGAATTAATCACAGCCAGATCCGCCTCCTGCTATATATCATTCTCAGATTTATTTCCTCCTGACTGCCGGAAAAAGCTCTCAATCCCACTAGTACAGCATGGCCGCCACTTCCGGGTCCTCCATGTTGTCCGCGGTGATCCAGGTGTAGCCGGAGTCCACCTCCGCCTCATTTCCCAGCTCCAGGATGGCCCTTGAGCAGGCCACCACTGTGGCATAGCCCATGCCGTAGGGGTTCTGGGCCACAAGGCCGTCCACCAGCCCCTCCTCCAGGGCCTGAGCCTCCTCCTTTGTGGCGTCAAAGCCCACAATGCTCACGTCCTCCTTCTCCAGCCGCTGGGTGTTCTCCACAGCATCCATAACAGCCTCCCCGCTTGTGCCGTAGATGGCCGTGACATCGGGGTTTTTCTCAAAGATATAATCCATAGCCTCCTCGTCGGAAATATCCTCCGCGGTGAGCTGGCTCTCCTCGTCCTCTATGGGAGCGGCCTCCTGCCCCTCCTTCGCGTAGGTTCCCGCGTTGATCTCGTCCGCGATGGTCTTCTTCAGATCCTCCAGCTCATCCAGATAGTAGGTAGTTCCCACTTTGATCTCCGGGTGGTCCGCCGCCAGCTTCTGGGTAAAGCCATCCACTCTCTGCTGGGTGGTCACGGAGCGGGAGTCGTGTGCAAATATAAGGATCTCCCCGCTCTCTCCCAGGATTTCCGCCAGGTGATCCGCCGCCTCTGCCGCCGCGGCGGTGTTGTCCGTGCTGATCTTGGCCATCACGTTCTGATAGTTGCTAAGAGAGTCGTAGGTCACCACAGATATGCCGTTCTCCGCCGCCAGGTCAAACTGCACGTCCCCGGACTGGGAGTCTATGATGGCGATACCAACCGCCTGGGGATATCTGGCCAGCTCCTCGTCCAGAATGTTCACCTGCTCATCCACATCCCCCGACTCGGAGGGGCCGCTGTACACCATGCGCACCCGGTCCTCCCCCTTGTAGCCCAGCGCGTCGTTGATATCGGAGATCGCCTTCTGGGCCCCCTCCTTCACATCGTCCCAGAAATCTCCGCCGGAGGCCTTTCCGATAATGGATAGATACGTGCCTGCCTCCAGATTCAGCCCCTCCACATTGCCGTAGGCGGAAGGGTCCAGAGCATCAAGGCGGACCTTCTCCTCGTCCACCTTCTCCTCGGTTCTGTTGACGGTAGTGGTCTGCTCCTCCCCGTCATTGATCCTTGTCTGACTACACCCTGCCAGCGCGATGGCCGCGCCGGCCAGGAGCGCCGAAGCTCTCCATAACCTTTTCATTTTCTCTACACTCCACATCATTGAAATTTTGACTACAAACACTATACACCAAAATATCAAAAAAATGTTGAAAAATTTCTTAAATTTGCAAGATGTATAATTTTTATCATATTTGTATACTGTATACAAATAAATACAATCTATCTATTGACTAAATGATAGTCATTCTCATATAATAGTGCCACAACAGCTGTTCAACTATTTATTTTATGATCTTATATTCACATATTTCAGAGGAGGAACCTATATGGAAAAACATTGGATCGCGGAGAGCTGGGACGGCTTCCGCCCGGGCAGATGGAACCGCACCTCCGTAAATGTGCGGGACTTTATTCAGAACAACTACGCACCCTACGAGGGAGACGAGTCCTTCCTGGCGGGCCCCACGGACGCCACGAAAAAGCTCTGGGACCAGGTCTTGGATCTGTCCGCGAAGGAGCGGGAGGCAGGCGGCGTCCTTGACATGGACACCAGGATCGTCTCCGGCATCACCTCCCACGGACCGGGCTACCTGGACAAGAACCTGGAGCAGATCGTGGGCTTTCAGACGGACAAACCCTTCAAGCGCTCCCTGCAGCCCTTCGGCGGCATCCGCATGGCCCAGAACGCCTGCCGCGAGAACGGCTACGAGGTGGATCCGGAGGTGGTGGAGATCTTTACCAAATACAGAAAGACACACAACCAGGGCGTCTTTGACGTGTATACACCGGAAATGCGCCTTGCCAGAAAATCCGCCATTATCACCGGTCTTCCGGACGCCTACGGCAGAGGCCGCATCATCGGAGACTACCGCCGGGTGGCCCTCTACGGGACAGACTGGCTCATCGAGGACAAAAAGCAGCAGCTGGCCACATCCCTTGTCCGCATGACCGGCGACAACATCCGTCTGCGGGAGGAGCTGGCCGAGCAGATCCGGGCTCTGGGCGAGTTAAAGGAGCTGGGAGACATTTACGGCTTTGACATCAGCAGGCCGGCCAGAAACGCGAAGGAGGCCATCCAGTGGCTCTACTTCGGCTATCTTGCGGCCGTCAAGGAGCAGAACGGTGCCGCTATGAGCCTTGGCCGCACCTCCACCTTCCTGGACATCTACATCCAGAGGGATCTGGACAGAGGCCTCATCACAGAGGAGCAGGCCCAGGAGTACATTGACCACTTTATCATGAAGCTGCGGCTTGTAAAATTCGCCCGCACGCCGGAGTACAATTCCCTCTTCTCCGGGGATCCAACCTGGGTGACAGAATCCATCGGAGGCGTGGGCATAGACGGACGCCCGCTTGTGACAAGGACATCCTTCCGCTACCTCCACACCCTGGACAACTTAGGGACAGCGCCGGAGCCCAACCTGACTGTCCTGTGGTCCACAAGACTTCCCAGGGCCTTCAAGGAGTACTGCGCGAAAATGTCCATCAAGACCTCCTCCATCCAGTACGAGAACGACGACCTGATGAGGGCTACACATGGCGACGACTACGCCATCGCCTGCTGCGTGTCCTCCATGCGGGTGGGAAAGGAGATGCAGTTCTTCGGCGCCCGGGCCAATCTGGCCAAGTGCCTGCTCTACGCCATCAACGGCGGCATGGATGAGCGCATGAAGGTGCAGGTGGGACCGAGGTATCGCCCGGTGGACACGGAGTACCTGGAGTACGATGATGTGATGCAGAAATTTGACGATATGATGGAGTGGCTGGCGGAGCTCTATGTCAATACCCTCAATGTTATCCACTACATGCACGACAAGTACTGCTACGAGAAGCTCCAGATGGCCCTCCACGACAGGGAGGTGAAGCGCTACTTTGCCACCGGCATCGCCGGCCTTTCTGTTGTAGCCGACTCCCTGTCCGCAATCAGGTACGCGAAGGTGAAGCCTGTCAGGGATGAGGACGGCCTCGTGGTGGACTACCAGGTGGAGGGAGATTTCCCCAAATACGGAAACAACGATGACAGGGTGGATGAGATCGCCGTGGAGATCGTCCGGACCTTTATGGACAAGATCCGCAAGCACCATACCTACCGCCACTCCATCCCCACCATGTCCATCCTGACTATCACCTCCAACGTGGTGTACGGCAAGAAGACCGGAAACACACCGGACGGAAGGAAACAGGGCGAGCCTCTGGCTCCTGGAGCCAACCCCATGCACAGGCGGGATACCCACGGCGCCCTGGCGTCCCTGGCCTCTGTGGCGAAGATCCCCTTCCGCCACGCCCAGGACGGCATCTCCAACACCTTCTCCATCATTCCGGGGGCTCTTGGCAAGGATGACCGCATCTTCGCAGGCGACCTGGATGTGGACAGGCTGGAGGACGAGTGCGCCAACATGGCGTGCAGCATCCCCAATATCGAGGAGAGCATCGACAGAGAATAGTGACAGAGAATAAACAGCAGAGCATTAATAGTGAGACGCGAAAGGAGAATATCATTATGGCAGTAAATCAGCAGCAGGTAGACAATCTTGTAGCAATGTTGGACGGATATGTGGAGCAGGGGGGACACCACCTGAACGTGAACGTATTCACCCGGGAGACCCTTCTGGACGCCCAGAAGCACCCGGAGAAATACCCCCAGCTCACGGTCCGCGTGTCCGGATACGCGGTCAACTTCAACAAACTGACAAAGGAACAGCAGGACGATGTCATCTCCCGTACCTTCCACGAGGGAATGTAAGGGCTGGATCCACTCCATCGAGAGCTGCGGCACCGTAGACGGGCCGGGCATACGGTACGTGGTCTTCCTCCAGGGCTGTCCCATGCGGTGTCAGTACTGCCACAATCCGGACACCTGGGAGTACGGGAAGGGGGAACTCATGAGCGTCCATGAGGTGCTGGAAGGATTTTATTCCAACCTCCCCTTCTACCGGAACGGGGGCGTCACTGTGACAGGCGGGGAGCCCATGATGCAGATGGCTTTCCTCACGGAGCTGTTCCGGGATCTGAAGCGCAGCGGCATCCACACCTGTGTGGACACCTCCGGGATCATGTTCAACCCCCACAGCGAGCGCTTTATGGCACAGCTGGGGGAGCTCCTTCCCCTGACCGACCTGGTGCTGCTGGACATCAAGCACATGTCCGACGAGAGGCACCGGAAGCTGACAGGCCACACCAACCGGCAGATCCTCTCCTTTGCCAGGTATCTGGATGAGCAGGGTGTCCCTGTGTGGATCCGCCACGTGGTGGTGCCGGGCATCACCCTCTATCGTGAATACCTGGAGGAGCTGGGCACCTTCATGGCCTCCCTCCACAACGTGCGGGCCCTGGACGTCCTCCCCTACCATACGATGGGAAGGGCAAAATATGACAGTTTAGGCCTCCCCTATCCCCTGGAGGGGACCCGGGAGGCCACAAAGGAAGAGGCAGCAGCGGCCCGGCAGATTATCCTTAAAGCCTACAAAAGGGCCAGAGAAAATTGAGGATGATACTCAATCTCTTGTGCTAAATTTAGAACATCACTAAGTCTTGTATATTTGAAGCTTTTGTATTATTATATGTATAAACAACTGACAACAGTCAAAGGAGGAAGATATCATGGCACATGTAATTAGTGATGAATGTGTAAGCTGCGGCGCTTGCGAAGCTGAATGTCCAGTAGGAGCTATCTCTCAGGGAGCTGATCACTACGAGATCGATCCGGACGCTTGTGTAGACTGCGGTGCTTGCGCAGCTCAGTGTCCTACAGGAGCTATCTCTCAGGGCTAATCCTGATTGGGATTTTTCCACATACGGCATATGAACATAGCAAAAAGGCGGACTGTCTGCAAAAAGTGCAGGTGGTCCGTTTTTTTGCCGTATTTTCGTACACGATGCCGACCTGTTTTGACAGTCTTGCCCACTTGGTACATGCTATACTCTCTTATGTGTAAAGGGGGTATGAATATGGGAAATGCACTGAACACTTTAAGCAGCGCAACAAAAGAAGACACAAAGCTGTATAACTGCATCAAAGAACTGTACGAGCAGGGTGTTCCCTTTGACGAGCTGAAGGCTCTCATTCCCGATATGAAGCGGACAAGGGAGCAGCTCCGCATCAAACGCATGCTGGAGAACAACAACGAAGTGCTTGCGGCCATGATCACGAAAGAAATGTCCTTCCTCCTGGACGCAAAGGAGCGGCAGGAGGAGGAACAGTTTAAAAAGCTGGACCAGCTCATCCGGCAGCAGCAGTCCTTCCGAAAAGAGACTGCCAGCCACCAGGGAGCGGCCCAGCGGTTAAAACGCCTATTCCTTCCAGGTTAGGTTCGCAAACTTTGTGTAGTCCGGCAGCCATGCCAGGTGAACGGTCCCTATGGGGCCGTTTCTTTGTTTTGCGATAATGATCTCCGCCTGGTTGGGGGTCTCTGTATCTTTGTTGTAATAATCGTCCCGGTAAATGAACATGACCACGTCCGCATCCTGCTCGATGGCTCCGGACTCACGCAGATCCGAGAGCATGGGCCTGTGGTCGGGGCGCTGCTCCACCGCACGGCTCAGCTGCGACAGGGAGATGACAGGGACATTCAGCTCCCTTGCCACGCCTTTCAGGGATCGGGAAATGTCCGAGATCTCCTGCTGTCTCGACTCAGAGCGTCCTCCTACCCGGCCGCTCATGAGCTGCAGGTAGTCGATGATGATGAGGTCCAGTCCCTGCTCCAGCTTGAACTTGCGGCACTTGGACCGGAGCTCCGAGATGGAGATACCCGGCGTATCGTCTATGATCAGGTGGGATTTTCCGATGATCCCGGCGCTCTCTATGAGCTTCTCCCAGTCGTCATCCTTCAGATTTCCTGTACGCAGGGACTGGGAGTCCACCTGGGACTCCAGGGAGAAGAGACGGTTCACAAGCTGCTCCTTTGACATCTCCAGACTGAAGATGGCCACCGTCTTGCCGCTCTTGAAGGCGGCGTGCTGGGCGATGTTCAGGACAAAGGCCGTCTTTCCCATGGAGGGCCTGGCCGCCACAAGGATGAAGTCCGAGGGCTGCAGGCCGGACAGCTTGTAATCCAGATCCAGGAACCCGGTGGGGATACCGGTCACAGTCCCCTTTGTCTTGGACGCCTTCTCGATCTTCTCCAGGGCGTTCAGCACCACTTCCTTGATGGGCACATAGTCTCCGGTGCCCCGCTTCTGGGCCAGCTCGAAAATATTTTTCTCCGCCGTCTCAAGGACGGCCTCCATAGGCTCGCTGCCCGCGTAGCAGGCATTAGAAATCTCATCGTTCACCTTGATGAGCTTTCTGAGCATGGATTTCTCAAACACGATCTCCGCGTAGTATTTCACATTGGCGGATGTGGGCACAGCGGCTACCAGCTCGCGGACAAACTCCAGGCTGGAGATCTCCTCCGGCACATTTTTCTCCTTCAGCCGCTCCTGCAGGGTAATCAGATCCACCGGCTTGCCTTCGTTGAAAAGCTCTGTCATGGAGTCAAAGATGACTCCGTATGAGGTCTGGTAAAAATCACTGCCGCTGATGATCTCGGAAGCGGTCATGATGGCATCCTTGTCCATCAGCATGGCGCCGACTACCGACTGCTCCGCCTCTATACTGTGGGGCGGGACACGCTTGATGAGGGCTTCCTCCATATCCGGCATCTTCCTATGCCTCCTCCACAACGATTACTGTAAGCTCTGCAGTTACCTTCGGGTGAAGCTTTACGGGCACATGGAAGGTCCCCAGGGATTTCAGCTGCTCCTTTAGCTGAACCTTCTTCTTGTCAATGTCCAGCCCCAGCTGCTCCTGGGCGGCCGCCGCGATCTCCTTGGAAGACACGGAACCGAAGGCCCTGCCGCCCTCTCCTGTCTTGATGGAGACAGTCACCTTGCTCTCTCCCAGCTTCTTTCCCAGCTCCTTTGCAGCCTCCAGCTGCTCCTGGGCGATCTTGTCCTGGTTGGCCTTGTGAAGCTTCAGGTCGTTCATATTTTTATTGTTTGCCTCCACTCCCTTCTTTGTCTTCAGAAGAAAGTTTCTTGCGTATCCGTCGTTGACTTCCACGATGTCTCCCTTTTTTCCAAGGGATTTTACGTCCTGCAGTAAAATAACTTTCATTTATAAATCTCCTTTTTCTATCATCTGGTCAATGACCCTCTTGAGGGATGTCACCGCCTCGTCCATGTTGGTGTGGTCAAACTGGGCTCCGGACGCGTTCATATGTCCGCCTCCTCCCAGCTTCTCCATGATCACCTGCACATTGACCTCATCAATGGACCTGGCGCTGACGTAGATCCTTCCGTTGTAGACCGTCAGCACAAAGGTGGCCTTGATGCCGTCGATGTCCAGAAGCTCGTTGGCCGCCTGGGCGCCGATGATGGTGGGGCTCTCTATATGGAGATTCTCTCCCCTGGCGATGGCAAATCTGTCTCTGTAGACCTCCGCGCTGCTGATAATGCCGGCCTTGGCCTGGTAGGACTTCATGTCGTCCCGCAGCATCTTCCGGACAAAGGGAATGTCCGCTCCGCAGCGGCGCAGGAAGGCGGCCGCCTCAAAGGTGCGCACGCCGGTCTTGTTCATAAAGTTGTTTGTATCGATGACAATGCCCGCGTACAGGCTGTTGGCCTCCACGGCGGGGATCTTCACATCGTCCGTAATATACTGGAGCACCTCGGACACCATCTCGCAGGCCGAGGAGGCGTAGGGCTCGATATAGGACAGCAGGGCATTGTCAATATTGTCGCTGCTCTGCCTGTGGTGGTCGAAGACCACGATGGTGCGGGTCATGCCCAGAAGCTCGGGACACTCTGTCATGCCCGGCCGGTTGGTATCCACCACAATGACCATGGAGGTGTCATCGATCATCTCCTTGGCCTCCCCGGAGGTGACAAACATATCCTCCGGGTAGGAGGGATGCTCCACAAACTCCTCATACAGGGGCCGGATGGTGGCCGACACGTCGTTGATGACAATGTGTGCCTTTTTCTCCAGCGCCGCGGCAGCCCGGTAGATGCCGATGGCCGCCCCGAAGGAGTCCATGTCCGTCATCCTGTGCCCCATGACAAGGATCGTGTCGTTCACGGTGATGAACTCCCGGAGAGCCTCCGCCTTCACCCTTGCCTTCACCCGGGTGTTCTTGGAGGTCTGCTCCCTCTTGCCGCCGTAGTAGGTAATGCCGTTGCAGTCCTTGATGACCGCCTGGTCGCCGCCCCTGGCAAGGGCCAGGTCGATAGCCGCCCGGGCGTAGGTGTAGCTCTGCACGTAGGCGTTCTTGCTCAGTCCCAGGCCGATGCTCAGGGTGGCCGGGATACTGTTGCCGATGTTGATGGCCTTCACGTCCTCGAGGAGGGAGAAGCGGTCCGCCTCCAGCTCCTTGAAACAGGATTTTTTCATGACGATAAAATATTTATCTGTCTCCATCTTCTTGACAATACCGTCCAGACGCGCGATATACTGGTTGATCTTCCTGTCGATGAGAGCCACCAGAAGACTCTGGCGCACCTCCTCCACGCTGTCGATCATCTCGTCGTAGTTGTCGATGTAGATGAGCCCCGCCACGAGGCGCTGCTCCTCATTCTGCCGCAGCGCGGTGTTCAGCTCGGTCACGTCGGACAGATAGACGGCGATAAAATACTCCTTCTCCTCCGGCATGTCCAGCAGCCGCTCGGAGTCGCTGAACCCCTCCACGGACACCTTGCGCAGCTCCGCCCGGTACTCCTTATCGTGGTAGTAGACCTCCATCTCCACGATCTGATCCTCTTCCTTGGGGAAAATGCTCCGGTTCAGCTCAGGTATATACCTGCTCAGCACCGCCTCCCCCTTCAGCTTGCTGCCCAGTATCTCCCGGAACTGGTCGTTCATCCACATGAGACGGCCATCCTCCAGCAGGAGAGCGTAGGGCACTGCCAGCTTTTTCAGAAGCGTATTCTGTATGATGCCGTACTGCGCCGCAAAGTCCACCAGATCCTTCATGACAAGGGACTTGTTGTAGAAATACATAACCCCCACGATCACAATGTAAATCAGGACAAAGATCAGCATGAGAAGCCCCGCCTTCCTGTCCAGGCGGTAGATCCACACATTCATGGCGATCAGCAGGATCGTCATGAACGCCGGCCACTGCATATAGAGCTTCAGCTGTCCCTTCAGGCGCACATTTTGTTTTGCTTTCTTCTTCATATTCGTTCCCTCGAAAAAACTAAAAAGCTGCTCACCGTATTATAGCACTTTTCCGCGGAAAAGAAAAGAGAAAAGGCAGGGAGGAGCCTTCTGACGGCCCGCGTCCCTGCCTGTGTGTCCTGCTGTGTCTTATGTCCTGTCCTTTTCAGCTTATTTCTCGTATCCGTTGGGGTTCTGTGACTGCCATCTCCATGTGTCCTCGCACATCTCGTCCAGCCCTCTCTCGGCCTTCCAGCCGAGCACTCTGGCCGCCTTGGATGGATCTGCGTAGCACATAGCGATATCTCCCGCCCGGCGGGGCTTGATCTCATAGGGGATCTCCTTGCCGCAGGCCTTGGAGAAGGCCTTCACCATATCCAGGACGGAGTAGCCCTGTCCGGTTCCCAGATTGATGACATCCAGTCCCGGGTTGGTGAAGATGTAGTTGATGGCCTTCACGTGTCCGATGGCCAGATCCACTACGTGGATGTAGTCTCTCACTCCGGTTCCGTCCGGCGTATCGTAGTCGTCTCCGAACACGCCCAGCTTCTCCAGCTTGCCCACTGCCACCTGTGAGATGTAGGGCATCAGGTTGTTGGGGATGCCCTTCGGATCCTCACCGATGCGGCCGCTCTTGTGAGCTCCCACCGGGTTGAAGTAGCGCAGGAGGATCACGTTCCAGGAGGGATCCGCCTTCTGTACATCCGACATGATCTGCTCCATCATGGATTTTGTCCAGCCGTAAGGATTGGTGCACTGTCCCTTGGGGCACTCCTCCGTGATGGGCATCTCCTCCGGACTTCCGTATACCGTAGCGGAAGAGCTGAACACAATGTTCTTCACGCCAACCTCACGCATCACCTTCAGGAGTGTCAGCGTGCCAGCGATATTGTTCTGGTAGTACTCCAGAGGCTTCTGCACGGACTCGCCCACAGCCTTCAGGGCCGCGCAGTGAATGACCGCGTCGATCTTCTGTATCTTGAACATCTCAAGGAGCGCTTCCTCGTCCTGCACATCCCCCTCGTAAAAACGGATCTTCTTGCCCGTCAGCTCCTCCACTCTCTTGATGGACTCCTTGGAAGAATTGCACAGATTGTCGTATACAACCACGTCATATCCCTCGTTCAGCAGCTCCAGAGCCGTGTGGCTTCCGATGTAGCCGGCTCCTCCTGTGATTAAAATCGTCATGATGGTCTCCTCCTTTTTGGATCTGTTTTCCTGTGTCTACTGTAATTATAGTTTGGACAGCCCGCAATTTCTATAATAATAGTGGCTGAAACTATAAAAATATTGCGGATTTTCTTGTGTACTTTTTACCTCTGCTCCCACAGATGCTGGGGGTACACGCCCTCGTCCTTCAGCTTCTGGATGGCGGCCATGACTACCGGCTTGTCCTCCTTATAGGTGACGCCGTACCATTTGTCAGCGGAGTGGAGCACAGCCACGGTGGCCTTGTCCTGTCCGATCAGGTCACTGACCACAGAGGGAAGGAAGTACTCGCACTTCATGGGGTTGCTCTTCAGCCCCTCCTCCAGGAAGGCCGGAAAGCCCTTGCGGATCTCCTCCAGGATACTCCTTGTAAATCCCCACATATTCATGGAGACGGTTGTGTCCGCGGGCACGGATACCCATGTCTCCCCGTCATCCTCAGAGTAGGCGATGCCGCCGTCCCGCTTCTCGATGCGTGTCCTCTCGTGGATGCCTGTCAGCTCTCCCGCCGCGTTCATGTCGCACAGTCCCCTGGCCACATGGCCGTTGTCCGTCACTGTGTTGCCGAGCTGGTATCCCACCATGGTGTAGCGGTATTTCTCATCGTCCTCGTGGGTGGCCAGGTAGTCGTAGATCACCTGGAAGGCCTCTTTTCCATAGTAGTCGTCCGCGTTGATGACGGCGAAGGGCCCGTCGATCAGGTCAATGGCGGAGAGGACAGCGTGAGCGGTTCCCCACGGCTTCACTCTCCCCTCCGGCACCTCAAAGCCCTCCGGGATATTGTGGAGATCCTGGTAGGCGTACTCCACCTCCATGATCTGGCTCATGCGGTTGCCCACAGACTCCTTGAAGTCCTTCTCGATCTCCTTCTTTATAATGAAGATCACCTTCTCAAATCCGGCTCTCTTCGCGTCGTACATGGAGAAATCCATGATAATGTGTCCCTCATTGTCCACCGGGTCAATCTGCTTGAGTCCGCCGTAGCGGCTTCCCATTCCTGCCGCCATGATCACTAATACTGGTTTTTTCATCTCTTTCATATCCTTTCTGAATATTTCTGATGTTCTCAATTTCTACGCTTATTGTAGTATAAATGTGCCAAAAAATCTTTATCCTATTTTGTGATTGATTTGTACAATCTGCATTTTCTTTTTGCTTTTTCTGCAAAATTGGGCTATGATAAGCATAAGGTTAAAAACAGGAAAGGGGGAGTGTGCCGTGCCCTATATTGGGATCGACCTGAAAGACTCCATCACCGTGGGAAAGCTGTACAGCATCCACTATTTTGAATACATGAGCGACTTTAAATTTCCTGGGGAGTCCCACGACTTCTGGGAGTTTATCTGCGTGGACAAGGGGGACGTGGCCGTCACCGGGGGAGACAGGCAGATGATCCTGAACCGGGGCGAGGTGGCCTTCCACCAGCCCGGGGAGTTCCACACCGTCCAGGCCACGGGCCACAGCGCCCCCAACCTGGTGGTCATCTCCTTCCAGTGCGACAGCCCGGCCATGGACTTTTTCCGCGAGAAGGTCCTCCAGGTGGACGAGACGGAGCGCAACCTCCTGGCGGATATCGTCATCGAGGCCCGGCACTGCTTTGACTGCCGGCTGGACGACCCCTATCTCCAGAACATGCCCCAGAAGGAGGCAGAGCAGTTCGGGGCGGAGCAGCTCATCCGCCTCTACCTGGAGCACTTCCTGATCCATCTGCTGCGCCGCTGCTCCCAGCCCATCCCCCTGGTGAAATCAGCCCTCCGGCCCCAGCCCCAGAAGGCCACCAAGAAAAAGAGCGACATCGAGCTCTTCAACCGGGTGGTGGACTACCTGGAGGCCCACCTGGGGGGCCACGTCACCATCGAGCAGGTGTGCCGTGAAAATCTCATCGGCCGCTCCCAGCTCCAGAAGATTTTCCGGGAGCAGAGCGGTCTTGGCATCATCGAGTACTTTTCTCTCATGAAGGTCAACGCGGCCAAGCAGCTCATCCGGACAAACAAGATGAATTTCACCCAGATCTCCGAGCAGCTGGGCTACACCTCCATCCACTACTTCTCCCGGCAGTTCAAGAAAGTCACAGGCATGACTCCCTCGGAGTATGCCTCCTCCATAAAGGCAATGGCGGACGGGGATTTCAAACCGTAAGGTCCGGAATCCCCGTCCGTCTTTTTCCGATCCGGTCAGCGGGCCGCCTGCCGGCCCTCCTGCCCGAAAATATATTGTCTGAAATACTCTCCGCGCTCTTCAAAATTTTTGAATATCCCGTAGCTGGCGGCCGCCGGCGACAGCACGCAGGCGCCGCCCTCCTCCCCCAGCTCCCTGGCCAGGTCCACAGCCTCCTCCAGGTGCTCTGTCAGCGCCAGCCTTCCGCTGGCAAACAGGGTGGGATACTTTTCTTTGATCTCCCTGTAAATCCTCTTTCCCGTGGCCTCCATGAGGATGATGTGGCGCACGCTGCTGCCCGTCAGATACTCCTCCAGCTGGCTGTAATCCACGCCCCGGTCCATCCCGCCGATCAGGATGCTGTCCACATTCTTCACGCTCTCCAGAGCCTGGATGGTGGTCTCCCCGATGGTGGAGATGGAGTCGTCGTAGAAGCGCAGTCCCTCCTTCACGCCAAGGTACTGGAGCCTGTGGGGGAGGGTCTGGAAAGTGCGCAGCGCCTTCAGGAATTTCTCGTCTGTCACCGAAAACTCTTTGCAGATCCCGTACACCACGCCAATGTCAAAGTAGTTGTGTCTTCCGAACAGGGACAATCCTTCCTCCGGAAGGCGCAGGCCGCTTCCTCTGTACCGCACGGCGTTGTCTGCCACCTCGATGTCCCCTCTGCCCTGGGCCTTCTCTCCCTCCGGCACCATGACAGCGGAGATGATCTCGCCCCGGCAGGGCACGCAGGCACTCTCCCTGCCCGCTCCTTCGATCTCCTTCCCTGGCAACACATCCACATTGCAGAAGAGGATGTCTCCCTCCTTCTGCCAGGCGTAGATGTTCTGCTTGGCCCGGACGTACTTCGCCATGGTTCCGTAGTGGTCCAGATGCTCCTCGTACAGATTGAGAAGGACGGCGATGCGGGGGGACACCCGGATATGCTCCAGCTGATGGCAGGAGAGCTCCAGCACGATGACCTCACCGGGCATGATATCCTCCGCAATGTCAAACACCGGAATACCGATATTTCCTGCCAGCACCGTGTCCTCCCCTGTCTCCTTCAGGATATGGTACAGAAGGGAGGACGTGGTGCTCTTTCCCTTGGTCCCTGTGATCCCCACGATCTGTTCCCGGAACCGCTCGATAAAGAGCTCTGTCTGGGAGACAAACCGGCACCGGTAGACCTGCGGATCTTCCGGCAGGACGATCCCCGGCGTCTTGAACACAATGTCAAAGGAATTAAGAAGCTCCTTGTCCATGTAGTGCTCCCCGGTGTAGAGGTCGATCCGGTTCCCCCCAGCCTCCTTTGACGGGTCCACCTCTCTTAAGTCCGACACGGCCAGGGTCTCCCAGCCGCCGGCTTTGCAGACCAGCCGCAGGCTGGATCTTCCCTCTCTTCCAAATCCCAGGATCAGCACTTTCTTACCTTCTATCGTCTGACGTATCTTCTTCAGCATCCTTTTGTCTCCCCCTTTATAAACACTTTTCCTTTATCAGAGCAAGACAGGACGGCGGCAGAAGATTTTCCCCGTCAAAGTAAGTAAAGAAACGTCTGTTTTCCGGGTCCTCTTTCCTGTAAAGGCCGGAATTTTTATAGTATGCAAAAAGCTCCGGCAGAGCCTGTCCTTCTTTTTCCAGTTTGTCAATGGTGAGGGATACGGCTGCGTTCACCTCATCCCTGCTGCCCACGCACTCAAAGGGCTTCTCCTTCTCCATCCCGGTGAGCTTGCGGAAATCCTCCAGCATATCCGGGTCATCCAGCATGTCCCGCCCGAAGATGGCGATGACCTCCTCCCGGGAGAGGAAGGGAGACAGGATCAGGCAGACAAAGAGACACTTGGGACAGTGTCCGCACCACTTGTCCTCCTTGCTGCCAGCGTTGCAGCTGCGGAAAATGTCGTGGAACTGGCGGCACCGGGCAAAATACCGGGCGATCTGAAATTCGCTTAAAGGACGCAGCATACTGAAATAGTAAGTCCCGCTTCCTATATGCGCCGCCTCATAGTCGTGGAAGGCCTTCTCAAAGCGGAAGCTCTTGGAGTACTGGTGGTTCACGGTGCTCCCCTCCACCGTACTCTCATTGGCACTGGACTCGTTGGACAGAGCAATGTACCTCAGCCCACTCATGTAGGCTGCTATTGTAGAAGAAAAAGCCACAATGGCGGAGTAGGGCGTATGCCCGTTTAAATAGCCCCGGCGGTTCAGCTCCAGCATGTTCTTGTCCAGGGTCCGCTTTACAGTCACCAGCTGGTCTTCACCATATCCGGCTCTCTCCACCGTCTTTAAGGTAGCGCCCCGGGGATTGATGATATAGCAGCAGTTCTTTTCCTTCTCCCCTTCCAGAAGAGACAGGGTCACAGCCGAGTCTTTGCCGCCTCCCACAGGGATCAGGAAGCCTTCCGCCTCCCGGCTCAGAGGCTGCTCAGCCCCCTCGACATCTCCGCCCAGAGACCGGATCTCCATAAAGTCCTCCTGGTTCTCCTGGATGCCGTTTGTATAGTAAAATTCTCCAAGCCCGTTAAAATACAGATCCTTCCACCATTCACACTGCTCCTCTGTCAGGCTTCCCGCCTCCACCTTGACCACAGGGGGGCAGGCTGTCTTCCAGTAGCTGATCAGCTCCACCATGCCCAGGGAGAAGACCAGCTTCTGAAATGTGCCGTTCTCCTTTAAGCACCTCTGCTCTCCCCGCTTCTTCGGGAACTCCCAGGTGGGGTGAAAGGAGGCAAGCCCGGGGATCTCAAAATCATAGACGATCCCCACCTTGTCTGCACTCTCTTCTATCTCATATCCGCGATAAATAAATTCCGGATGTTCTTTTCTCAGTTCTGTATATGAATACATACATGCACCTTCCTCGTCATTTTTTCTTTGTATATCTTATCTCATTTTGCCCCTTTTCTCAAGTCATTCCGGGCAGTTGACAGGAGGTTTTGCGCGCATCCGTTCTCTATTTTCTGCGAACCAGGCTGTCCGGCTCCAGGCCAGTGTTGTAGTCAAGCTGCGGCACTTCGTAGTCCAGCTCTTCCCTCTGCCTGGTAAAACCTGTGTAGTCCCAAGAAGGTGCGGCTGCGTGAGTGTACCAGGGCCGCTGCTCCCACCAGTATCCTCGGAAGGGATCTCGTATCTCATTCATGTGTTCCAGCAGTCTCTTCATCATGTCGTCGCGGATGCCGGCAGTCTCTTCGTCACAGATACCGTTGTGCATTTCACCCGGATCTTTCTCCAGGTCATAAAATTCATCTTCGGACAGCAGGTTGATCACCAGCTTGTACCGCCCGTCGAAAATGCACCGGAGCGGCTGCCAGCCCCCAAAGCCGTCATGGTCGATCTCATAGCGGCCGAATTCCACAAATACATCCCGGCGGTCCGGACATTTCCCGTTCCGCACAAGAGGAAGAAGACTCTCACCCTGGAGCATCATCGGCTTCTGGAAGCCGAAGAAATCCCACACAGTGGCAGCCACATCGATGTGGGACACCGGCGTGTCTATCTCCCCGGATCCCTGCCCCCACAGGATAAAGGGGATGTGGGCAATCTCCTCGTAGGCTGCAGGCCCTTTTGCGTAGAGACAGTGGGACTGGGCCATATCTCCGTGGTCGCTTGTATAGAGAAGCGTAAAGTCATCCCCCAGGATCTCCCTGGCAGCCCCGGCCACCCGGCCGATCTCACTGTCCACAAAACTGTTGCACCCGAAAAGCTCCTTCATGCGGATGGTGAGGGCGTCTCTGTCCTGGTGTCTGCGGGGTCCGCTCCAGGCCTGCTGGTGGGGCGGTTTCTCTTCCAGCGTATCCCACACGTTTTCTTTTTTGGGCAGGCAGAAATCCTCATACATACTGGCAAAAGGTTCCGGGCACAGGGACGGGTCATGGGGCTCATCGTAGCTGAGAACCAAGAAAAAGTCCTCGTCTTTGTGCTTCCTGATATAGTCGATGGCCCGCTGGGAACAGCGGTAGGCATAGGTCTTCTCAAGAGGCCATGACTCTCTGTACATCGTCTGGCTGTCCCTGGACTTTCTGCGATCCTCCTCCGACAGTTCATCCAGATAATTGCGCATGTCGTACCAGTAATCCGGGTCCCACCCCTCGGGACACACGCCAAGTCCAAAGTAATCGCCTCCGTCCAGATGCCATTTTCCCACATACCCTGTGGCAATCCCCTTGTCGGACAGGCGCTGGCCGATGGTCTTTACATTGTCCCCAAGTGCCAGGGAATTGGCGTAGGAACCATTGACACAGGGATACTGGCCGGTGAACAGGGCGCTCCTGGCCGGACCACACACAGGCTGCACGGTGTACGCCTTGTTAAACTTTACTCCCTCCCTGGCCAGCGCATCCAGACAGGGGGTTGAGATCCCCGCATTCTCATAGCAGCTGACCATATCCAGCCGCTGCGTGTCTGTCATAATCATAATAAATTGTTTCCGCATATCCTTACTCCTCTTTTGTCGCTTCATAGAATTCTTCCAGAAGGGCTGTCCGGAGCTTTTCTAGAAGTTCCCGGTTCTTCCCTCCCACCGGCCTGCCGTCAATCTCATCCGCATGCAGGCAGAGATTGCTGGAGCTGGTCACAATGACTTCCTGGGCGCTGAACAGGTCTTCCAGCGTGTAGGGTGTCTCGCTGACCGGGATTCCCAGTCTCTCGCACATCCTGATCAGATGAGCTCTCGCGATCCCCGGAAGGATCAGGTTGTCTGCCGGCGCTGTCACCAACTTCCCATCCCTGATAATGTGCACATTGCTGTGGGCACACTCTGTCACTCGTCCGCCCGGCCTGTAGAAGACCGCCTCCTGGCATCCTGCTTTTCGCGCCTTCTCTGATGCCATGCAGGAAGGGATCAGGTTCAGCGTCTTGATATTGCAGTGTAAAAAGCGGGTGTCCTCTGTGGTGATCAGCTTGATGGGCTTCTCCCCGTCTGAGATCTCCGCAGGCCGCAGCGTGATCCACAGATTTCCGGGGCCCTCGGTAAATACATGATTGCGTATCCCTGTTCCCCGTGTCACCTGATAGTAGACAAACAGGTTGCCCGTGTCCATCTTGTTCACCATCTCCTGGAGGATCTCTTTCAGCTCCTCTTTTGTCACCGGTACCTGGATATCCAGCAGCCCTGCGCTGTTGAAAAACCGGTCCACGTGCTCGTCAATAGCAAAGATCTTATAGTTCCTGGCCGGCCCCGCATCGTAGACGCCATCCCCGAACCAGCACACCCTGTCGTTCATAGGAACCGTCATCTCCTCCAGCTCGCCATATTTTCCGTTATAGTAGCCTAATGTTTTCATGGTCTCTTCTCCTCTGCTTTTTTCACATATTCTGCCCTCACATCCGCAGGAACAAGGGAGCCGCCTGTGGCCCAGACAAGGTGCGCCGCCTGTTCCATCCTCTCCTCAAGTCCCTGCTCCTTGAGATAAGCCCGACAGACCTCCTCTTTTTCTATCCTGGCCGGCCCCGCAAAAGCCGCGCAGGAGCTGGGCTCTATAAAGATCCCTTCCCGGTCCAGCAGTTCTTTCATATACACATAGAGCCGGTCATCCTGTACCGTCACCTCACCGCTCAGCAGGTGTTCCACTGTCTTGCCCACAAACTTTGACGGTCTTCCCACAGCCAGCCCGTCCGCCTCTGTCATGCCGGAAAGGCCGATATCTTGGACGCAGATCTCATTGTGAAGGCCTGTAGTCATGCCAAGGATCATGCAGCAGGCCTGGATAGGCTCCGCATAAAAGACATGCACGTGATCCCCGTAGATCAGCTTCAGGCCAAAAGTGATCCCTCCCGGCGCGCCGCCCACTCCGCAGGGAATGTAAACAAAGAGCGGATGCTCCCCGTCCACTTTGACACCTGCCGCCTCCAGCTGTCTCTGCAGCCGCAGCGCAGACACCGCGTAGCCCAGAAACAGGCTGACAGAATTTTCATCGTCCACAAAATAGCTGGCAGAATCTCTCATGGCCTCCTCCCGGCCCTTTTTCACCGCCGCTCCGTAGTCCCCGGCATACTCGATGACCTGTACGCCCTTTGAGCGGAGCAGGTCTTTTTTCCACTGCTTCGCATCCTGGGACATGTGGACGTACACCCTGAATCCCAAGACCGCGCTGATGATCCCAATGGACAGGCCCAGATTACCGGTGGATCCTACATGCACGGCATACTGAGAAAAAAATTCCCGGAAGGGCTCCCGGGCAAAGACTTCATAACTCTGCCCTTCCTCCAGCATGCCTTCCCTGATGGCCAGCTCCTCTGCATGTTTCAGGATCTCATAGATCCCGCCCCGGGCTTTCACCGAGCCGGCCACTGCCAGGTCCGAATCCATCTTCAAAAGGAGCCTCCCCTTAAGACCGGCTCCGTGCTTTTCATTCAGCCCGTCCTTCATCTTCTCTGTCTCCCGGATGGGGGACTCGATGAGGCCACCGTCCTTCTCCGTCTCCGGGAAGGCCCGGCGGATAAAGGGCGCAAACCTCTCCAGCCGCGCCTCGGCATCCCGCACATCCTCCATAGTCAGATCGATCTTTCTCATAGCCTCCTCTGTACTCTCAAGCAGCGGGTTGATCCAGGTCACTTCCTCTGCTTTCCGCAAGCTCCCCACGATGGGGGCTTTCTCTTCCAAAACATCTGTGCTTATCATGTTCTCCCCTCCTTTTACGTTTTCTTTCATTATAGATGCTGGAGCCTCTACGCACAACCAGCTCCACGAAATTCTATAGGAATAAAAGAGCGGCAGATGGAATTTCCATCTGCCGCCCGGCATTTCACCCTACAGATTAGTCCTGAATGTATAGCATACGCCTTTTTTCCCCGTAAATCCTGTATTTTTCTCTGTGATATTTCTATTTACACCATTTTTACACCACGCCCAGAAGAGAAATATGCTTCAGCGACTCCATATCAACAATCTGCTTGTTATGGTCATAATATGCCGTCGTCTCTTTATCGCTGTGCCCTACATACGATTGGATTGTTTCATAGGGTACACCATTCATTTTACATCTGGTCACAAACGTATGCCGAAAACAATGCGGCGAAAATGGCTTTAATACAAATGGCTCCCGCTTTTCAAAACCGGCAAGCTCTTCTTCCTGCAGGTTTGCTTTTAAAACAACGGATTTTATCGTTCTGTTCACATCTCCATACCGGACCGGCGCTCCCTGCTGTGTTGTAAATACCATATCATCAAATGGCGGAGTGGTTTCCCACTGTGAACCATAGAGCATACGGTTTCGCAGCTGCCTCTTCCGTACTCTTTTTAAAATCATTTCCGTTTCCGGCAGTAATGGGATGCATCTGTCACTTGTTGTTGTCTTTGGCGAGGTAAAAAAGAAATGACATGACTCATTTTCCCGAACTTTCCCATAATGAAGAGTTCTCTGTATATGTATCATTTTCTTATCGAAATCGATATCACTCCACTTCAGTCCCAGAACTTCCCCAATCCTTGCCCCCATCGAAAGACTTACGCAGAAAATGTCATAATGATAATATTCCCTGGCCACTTCCAGAAACATTTCCTGTTCCCGTTCAGTCAGAAATCTCGGCTCATATGTAACCTTTCTGGGCATGACCACCGCATCGCATGGATTGATCAGCATATATCCATTTCCAACCGCCTTCTTGAACATTTCGTTAAACAGGGATTTCAGCAATCGGATTGTCCCATACGTAAAGCCTTTCTCATCCAGCTCATTGATCAGTCTCTGCACATGATCCGCTCTGATTTCCCGAAGACGCATCATCCCCAAAACGTTCTTCTTACAGGGAGAAAACGTCTGACGGATCCGGAACAGTGTAGTGTCTTTCACCTTTCCTTCTTTATACAGTTTCAGATATTCTTCGAACCATTCCGCCAGTGAAATATTGCCTTCCGATGAAATTATCCCCTGTTCAGATTCATATCTTTCTTTTTCTAATCTGCGGCGCAACGCTTTTAAATCTCTCCCATAAAATGTATGTCGTTTTTTATAGCGGTCCACATAGCGTGCCATGTAATTGCCGTCTGCTCTTTGAGATATACCTGTTCCTAATTCTTTCCCTTTCAGATCCTTTCCCATAATTATTTACCATCCTTTCATTTTGAGAAAGAATGGAGTAAAAGCATGACTGCATTATACCATGTATTTACTCCATTTTCTGCCCGTTTTTGTTTATATGCCGGAAATGCTGTCTAAATGTTTTTCCAGCAGTTTGCGATTGGCATACAGTCGATTCCCTTTTCTGACGACATATGGACATTTGGGATGATTCAATTCATCCCGGACAGTGTTCTCGCCCCAGCCCGTATATGCCATCATTTCAGGAACAGTCAACAGTGCTTTTTCGCATATTTTTATCTGTTCTTTCAATCAAACAATCTCCTTTCACATAATCCCCGATAATGAAAAGAATACATATCTCTCATTTACTGTAATTCCAGGCACTTTGTCAGGCAGTCTTCAGGCAGTTAAAAGCTGCGATTATCCCTGATTTTCTGCCCTTTAGGCAGTTTAGGCGGTTTATTTTTACTCTTTAGAGAAAAAATAAATCATAAAATAAAAAAGAATTCATTTTTACCCGCCTGAAGTGCCTGAAACGCCTGGATTAATTTCCGTTACTCTGTGCGGATTGCCACGTAGATCCCGCGGAAACCGCGCACTGTCTTCCCGTTGCTGCCGGGAAGGTTCTTGTCATAAGTCAGCCCCAGTGACTGCGCATTCTCATTCAAATACTTCTTGAAAGTATTCTCCGCTCTGGGCTTTTCCAGATTATCCTCGCACCATTTACGATAGGCAAAATAGAGCTGTCTGGAGCTGGCATAAGTTCCTTCTTCCCTTCTCACGTATCCGGAAGAATTCAGAAATGAAATGATGCTATTCTCATTTTCCATCAGATCCAGCAAGTTCTTCTTTGCCCGGTCGCTGATGCTGAATTCAAATCCGTTCCGGATCAGCCTGTGAAGGCCTTCCAGACACCACAGCACGATTCCTTCTGCCTCCCGGATCAGTTTGTCCCCCAGATACCGGTCGTCCTTCCGGTCAGCGGGACGCTCTTTCGTCGTCAGGAGAATTTGTCTGCGGTAGAATCCGTAGGACTGATCATGGAGCGATTTCAGTGAACCATTCCCAAAGCAGATAATGCGCACATACAAAATCCCCTGTACACTTTGTTTCCCTTTCCTTTCCAGATCGATCTTATCTTCCATCGTGACGATGCTTTTAATATTGTTTGTGGAAGGCAGGGCTTCTGTCCTCATATCATCATCCATGAACAGAAGTTTTCCTTCCTGATCGGCACGGTTAAACCGGTCATTCTCCAGTTTCTGAATGCTGCCTGTATTCATGTTGTCTCCAAGGATTGCCCGGAGTACCCGTCCGATCCGGCTTTTCCCTTCACCGCCTTTTCCAATCATAAGAAGCATTTTCTGACCGCGGTTGCTGGGGATCATCACATATCCCATGAATTCCTGAAGTACCGGAATATCCTCTTTTTCCAACAGGTCATCCAGAAAAGCCAGCCATTTCTCCGGCGCCTGAGCGTCCGGATTATACCTGACCGGAAGCCGATTCATCGTCCATTCTTTTTCTTCTGAAAAATATCCGGCCAGATGATACGTCCCGTTGTAAAAATGAATCCTGTCTTCCCTGATTGGAGGTGTTTCACACTGACACATCAATTTCAGCGTGTTCAGAATACGCTCTACAGTTTTGGCAACATTGGTTTTCTGATAAAATCGGATCTCATCTAAAATTTCTTTTCGGACGGTTTCATCTTCAATTTCGCCATCCAGATCATAAAGTCTGCCGTGAATACATTTCCGTTCTTTCTTACAAAGCAGATATTCACAGAGGGCAATCTCATCAATCTTTTTTCCATCAAACCAGTCCGCAAATTCGGAAGACTCCGCAGTGTCCGATTTGCCCAAAAGTGTTTTCAGGGCTTCCAACTGTTCCGGCTTCAGACTTTTAAAGTCTTCCTGCATACCCCGCAATCTCCTTTCCGGCGGACAGCAGCAGTTCCACCCGTTCTTCCAGCGGTGAATACAGAAGAACATCCATCAGATACTCAACTCTGGTCAACCTGTCCAGAGCTTCGCAGAATCTGGAATCCCATTCTTCATCCGGTCTCTTTGGTGCATAGTGTTCTTTCCAAAACTGAAGCTGCTCCCGATACTGCCCGAGAATAGAAAAACAGATCTGTTCCAGTTTCCCGTAATTCTGCTCCAGGGACTCTGCTTTCACCTTCTTTTTGTGTTTTCCTCTGTCCGGCGGACGCTGTACCTCATACCGGATCCCAAAATCCTTTGCCAGTTTCTCGGCAGCTTGCCGGACAGATAATCCAAAATATGCGGATGTAAAATCAATCACATCCCCGTCCGCCTGACATCCGAAACAATGAAATCTCTGATCCATTTTCATGCTGGGATGTCTGTCTCTGTGGAACGGACAGCACGCCATCCCTTTTCCCGTCACCTTGATCCCGTAATATTCAGCTGCCTGCCTTGCAGTTACAGTGTTTTTGACTGCTTCAAATACGTTCATTCCATATCCCTTCCTTTCATTTATCGACAGTCTCTGAAAGGAAAAAATATTTTTCCCTTCACTTAACCCAACAGGGAGGGGACATTTTACAAGGGAAAACCACAACTCTTTTTTTAATATCGCGATAGAGTTCCATTAATAAAATCGAGTTCTATCTTGTGATTATTCTTCATTCACTAATGTATTTTGGAATAGGAATTATAAAAAGTTTGATAGATTTTTCAAAAATAAAGCCATCAGGTTTTAATTACCCAATGGCTATAATTATCTTACTATAACTCGTGTTCTAATTATTGCAATGAAAATGCCTGTTTCCTCTTCTAAAAAGTAAGTATGCTAATGCAATCTTTATCATCATTTGAAGATTCAAAAAGGAAGAATAGCGTTAGAATGGAAAAAATATATATTAATATTCTACTGTTCACAAAAATATAGATTAATCATGGAATGTGTGTTATGACTGTAATATGGAATTGTGAATCCTTTCATTTTCAGGCCAAGTGTCATAAATTTTTGAATAATCTCTTCTATTTCTACTGAGTTTGTAAGACTTTTCAATTTGTAATAATCATTTTTCTCAAAAAGATTTTCATTTATTTGAAAATAATACTTAATTTTGTATATCTTTTTTCCAATGTCTATTCCCAACATCATTGGCTCATATTCATTGGTTGATGCAATTTTAAAAATTTTTTTATTCTATCCATCTGTTCTTTATTAATCTTTCCTATTGTACCCATAAACTCAATAATACGAAAATACTTTTCTGTATCTGCAAAAGCAGAAACAAAATTTTCCTTTTTGTATATTTTCAGTTGATAATATACTTTTATATCACGAACAACTCCTTTTTGATCTATCTTGCAACCTAAGACACAAATAGGTTCTACTTCTGTCATTAATATATTTTTAATAAAATTATTTACATCAATTATAAGATGAGCAATATTTAAATCAAACTTTGCAAGCTGGATTATGTGTTTGATTTGCAGTTCTAAATTATCGGTTTGTTTTTCTTGACAACAGTTTGGATTAATTTTATATGAAATACGATATATGTTTTCGTCATAGTTTTTTTGGAAATCCAACTGCTTTAACATAGAATGATTAGCAAATGGATTATTAGGTAATTCCAAATCGGAGGGAAAGTTTTTCAAAAATCGGTAGCATTTATATTCAAAAGAGTTTCCCTTGTTTAAGTTAATTCCAACATATTCTAAGCTATGGTCACCATTTTTGCCATATTGTTCAATATCTTTTTGTATATTCTTAAAAAAATCCATGTACTATCTCCTTTGGCATTTGAAAAAGGAACCATTACAACGTAACAGTTCCTTAAATAAGTATTATCCTCTATAGCAGCAATCACCGGTCCATGACATGTCGTTTGAGTACTGACCTCCTGCCATGTCATTTTCATCCGTGGTGTCTACTACTACAGTAATCAATGGTAATTCAAACATACTATTTCCTCCTTTCATGTACATACTTTATATAAAACATAACATTTTATATAACTTTATCAAAACACAAAAATCTTTTATAAGCTAATTTACATACATCAATTGGAGGATCCAGGCTATTTCCTGTCTCTAATTCAAATTGAGCTGGACAATAATCACAATATTTTATATATTTACAGAATGCGCATTTATTCATTTGACTATTCTTCTTCAAAACAATATCTTTCAACATACGGTCAAATCCTTCTTCAAAAGAGATATTATGTAAATCATATCCATGGCGCCGCTCTTTTGCACAACCGTATAATATGCCCTGATACGTAATAAAGAAAGTATATTTCCCTAATTCGCAGAAGTACAAATAATCTTCTTCTTTCCTTTTTCGTCTTTCTTCTGTCCGTTCGCTATACTGTTCCTTGTATTTCTTCCATTTGTTTGTTTTTCTTTCTATTTCAATAATTTGATCTAATGACAATTGATGCTCTTTCGATTTTTGATTACCGTTATTTAATGGTCTAATATCTGTATGCACATTCAATACTTTTCCAACTTTGTTTGCGAAAGTTATCATTTCGTCAAGCTCGCAAATATTCTCTTTAAGAACTACTGTTTTTAAAGAGAACGGTATCTTATTCTCAGATAACATATAAATATTTTCTCGCACCTTATCAAAGCCATCTTTCATACCTGTTACTGTTTCATATGTTTTGTTTGTAATCCCATATAACGAAATATCTATGTTATAAGGTGTAAAGTTTTCGAACAGTTTTATGTATTCCTTATCTATCAACGATGCGTTTGTTAATATGCTAACTGTAATTCCTCTTTTACGAAAGTTTCTATATATTTCAGAAAATTGAGGGTGCAGCAATGCTTCTCCGCCAGTCAAATAGACATGCATAGTACCCATTTTTTCTAATTGCTCTGCTAACTGATTGGCAAATTCATATGTCATATAAGTCACGGGTTCCATTCCGTTATAACAGTGAACACAATGAAAATTACATGCACTCAGTATTTCAATACCTCCATTTATCGGTATTCGATTTTTTTTAACAAGACAATTTGTTATTTTCTGCAGCTCCTCTACCATCGATATCTCCCCCCCTAATTAATCCCTCTTTCACTAATTGATGTACATACGCATAAATCTCTTTTGCTTCAGTATCGTCAAAACTTCGATTATAACTTTTCTCAAGATGCATAATTAATTCCTGAAAAGAGCCGCCTGTATTATAGAATCCCCAAATTCTTGCCCCTGTTTCGTTCAATTGATATACCCATTTCCTATTTACACATTTACCCGACGACATAAGGAAGTACAATCCATTTATTTTTCTAAGAACATATTCATCATTTGTTTTATACACGCTAAAGCCTTCCCTTTCTTACATCGTTAATATTACTGATATGTTTTTACTTAATAAAAGAGCCTAACATCGGATCATAATATGGACATCCGGTTCTTTCTTCAACAATTCCATTTACTTCTTTTCGGCTACATTTAAATAAAGGTGGTTCAATATTATCATTGTATATTTTTGCATTTTTACATCCTAAACAACGTCGACCATTAACTGGTACTTTATTCATTTTTTCAATTCTCTTTTGCTCAGCCATTTCATATAGTATACGTTCTTGTTCCTCCTTTACACTTTCATGGCTAGATGAAGCTTCTGATACTAAATAAAAAATTATTAATCCGATAATAATAATAATGATGATACCTGACATTCTACATTCCCCCCAAAAGCAAACAAAATCAATTATTTTTCGACTTTGAAATTATATCATATTGTATTTATAAATGCAATCTGCATTTATAGTTTGTTGTTCCGGCAAAATACACCATTTATAATATACCGAAGTATAAGTTGGCGAGGTGAAAATATGCCACCTGAAATTGATTATTATAAAATTGGGCAACGCATTAAAACTGCCCGACTTGAAAAAGGATATAGTCAAGCAGAACTAGGTGCAAGGGTTGGGTGTTCAAATAACCACTTGAGTCATGTTGAAATAGGGCAAACAAAAATATCTCTTACAATGCTTCTAAAAATCTCCATAATTTTAGACAAAGATTTGGATTATTTTTTATTAGACACCCCATATGTAAAACGCGAAAGTATAATAAATACTGAAATTGTAAAAAAAATAGAAAAGTGCAATACGACAACATTAATAACACTAAGTAAGATTATTGATGCATTGTTAGAACAACAGAACATTTTAGTAACAGATAAATATTCAGAATAAAGTTTTCTAAAAATATATTTCTAATTTACACCAAATGATTTTCTTCAACGCCTTGTAATTACAAGCATGCCATGCTTTTGAGAATAAAACTTTAAAAATTTGAGATAGAAATATTTGCGTGATAATAAGAGCAAGATCCACCCGGTAATACAAAACAGAATTTCTGTCTTTTGTATGATCCGTGGTCGGCATCTTGTTGGGGATTACAATTTCCCCAAACCCTCGTTAATCAGCTACACTTGTAGCTGATAGTGTCTGCAATAATTTACCTCGGTAACTGTATTCAAAAACGACACCGAAACGCTGCAAAATCATCAGTCAGAACAATCGGCGGGATAATCCTAAGCTGACTATACCCGCCGTCAAAAAAGCTCATGTAAACCTATGAGAATTTTAAAAAAAGATACCGAAACACGACCCAAATTCCTGCCTGTCCACAAAGCTGAAAAACCAATAAATGCGAGGAAGACTAATACGACATTCCTATTTATTATTTGCTTTCCTCATATCTTTTTATCTTCCGCATCAGTCCTCTATAGATCGGATCCCTTAGTAATTTTATTTTGTTACAATTTATCGGATAGGCGGACATAAAATTAGGGTTTTCTGCAAAGAATTTTTTCTGTTCCTCATCCGACAGATTGATCATATACTCTTCATAGAAATCCATATCATCTCCAAGAATAAATTTTTCAAAACGCTCATATTGATCTTTTGTCCATTCCATATTTCCAAAACACATATTATTCCGGTTGAGTTTATTATATTGTTTCATCTGATTATCTGATTAATAATCCATCTACATCATTCTCTCATAAATTATAGTCTTTTTAATGACTATAGTCAACAAAACAACTACATACTATCCTTTAGATATAGGAGGTATGACATGATTGATTATAGTCCATTCTGGGAAACTCTAAAGAAATCAAACGAATCAACATATACACTGATCAACAAGCATCATATCTCCAGTTCTACGATAGATAAACTGCGAAAGAATAAACCATTAAATACTACAACGCTGAATGATCTCTGCCGTATCCTGGACTGCGACATTCAGGATATTTGCAAATACATTCCAAGCGACACAGATCAGTCATTGTAAAATTGAATTCTTAAACCAAAAATGCCCTGATAGATCTCTTCTTTAACAGATTCGTCAGGGTATTTCTGTTATTAAAAAATATAGTGATCATCTTATTTTGCCTTACTCCATTCTTCCCCACTGTTTTTACACCATGCTTATTCCATACACCAAATTTTACACCATTTTCCTAAAAAATCCCAAGAACTGTTAAGAACATATAAGACTTCCCGAATACAGAAAAAGCCCTTAAACACCGGATTTCCGGTATTTAAAGGCTTTTCTTTCATTCACTCATACTCGACTAATTAAATTAGTCCTGAACATATGGCATTAAAGCGATATGTCTTGCTCTCTTGATAGCTACTGTCAGAGCTCTCTGATGTTTTGCACAGTTTCCTGTAATTCTTCTGGGAAGGATCTTTCCTCTCTCAGAGATATATTTTCTTAACTTTGCTACATCCTTGTAATCGATCTCGTTGTTCTCTTTTCCACAGAACACGCAAACTTTTTTTCTTCTGCGTCCGCCGCCTCTTCTCTTGAAGCCGCCTTCAGGACGATTTCCTTTCTCGAAAGCCATGATGGTCTCTCCTTTCTATACACAATATGTCCTTAATTAAACGGTAATTCTTCGTCTATTCCATCTGGAATATTCATGAAGCCGTCACCGGCCGGTGCGGCTGGTGCCGGTTGGGGAGCTGACTGGAAACCGCCTGCATGTGCATCGCTTGCAGCTTTGCTCTCGGCAAATTCCTGTTCTTCCACTACAACCTCTGTTGTGTATACCTTCACGCCGTCCCTGTTGGTGTAGCTGCCCGTCTGGATACGCCCGCAGACAACGATCTTGATCCCCTGTCTGTAGTATCTCTCCGCATGCTCAGCCTGCTTTCCGAAGGCAACGCAGGAAATGAAATCCGCGCTCTGCTCTCCGTCACGCTTGAACCGGCGGTCTACAGCCAGTGTAAATCTGGCGATGGCCAACGGGTTCTCTCCCTGTGAGTATCTCACTTCCGGGTCTCTCGTCAAACGTCCCATCAAAATTACTTTATTCATTCTTCTACCTCTCTGTATACTATGCCTCTTGTTTTACGCATAAATATCTGAGTACGTTGTCCATGATGCGGATTCTCTGCTCGATCTCGCCTGGAACTGTAGCATCAGCTTCGAAGTGGACGAAATAGTAATAAGCTTCTTTCATCTTCTGAATTTCGTAAGCGAGTCTTCTCTTACCCCATTCATCAACGTCTGTCACATTGCCGCCGAAACGAGTGATCATCTCTTTCACCTTCTCGATGACCTGTGCTCTCTCTTCGTCTTCGATCTTTGCATTGACTACAACAGCTAACTCATACTTATTCATGTAGTTTGCACCTCCTTCTGGTCTTTTGGCCCCTGGCCTTCGCCGGGAGCAAGGATACCCTTCCGGACGATCTCCGGTCGGATACTGATATATCACGAGTTAATATGATAGCATATGAGCCTGCTTATTTCAAGCTTTTTTCCTCAAATCTTTTGTGTTTTTCTCCACAAGCTTTCTCGCGATCATGATCTGGTGCCCGCACCCGAGACACTTCAGGCGGAAGTCCGCTCCTACCCGGAGGATCTCCCACTCAAAGCTCCCGCAGGGGTGCTTTTTCTTCATCCTGACAATATCTCCCACTTCGTATGTGTACGGTGTCATCTTCCTTCCCCCCTCTCTCCTGGCTCATCCGACTTTCCCACACTAATCGATCTGCTCCTCGCTTTCCTTCACTCCCACAACGACCATCCTGTGCTCGTCGCTGGCCCGGGTACAGGTGGACAGCGTCACCACCGTGTCCTGGGTAGTCACCTCCACGCCCGTGTCGTAGGCGGATGCCTCCTTCGTATAGTCCAGGAAAGCCTGGTAGGCAGCGTCATCGGCAAAGTCCGTCAGGTACGTGTCCGATGTCTCCGTCACCTGCCCCGCCGCATAGATGTGGTAGGTGATCTCCCGCCCGTCCGGCGTATAGATATAGAAGTATGGATTGGCCTCCCAGAATGACTTCTCCTCGTATTTGGCCAGATCGTGGAACATGGAGCTGTCGTTCATGCGGTGCCCGTATACGATGGTATTCCTGTCATTAAAGTCCGGATTGTTGTAGGTGTTGACAAAAATAGCCCCCACCGTGTTGTCACTGGCAGAAAAAGTCTTATTCAGATAGGTGCTGTTGTCCGCCGTCTGGACCAGGGGATAATTGATCTGGGCCGGTTCCGGGGCAAAGCGGATCCATCCTACCGTGTCCGGATTGATCCCCAGCAGCGCGTCAAAATCCACTTTAAAACGGGGCTCCCCTTCCGCTGTCTCCTCCTCCGTGACAGCCAGCTCCTTCACCTCGTCGTACTCCTTGCGCCCCTCATAGTAGCCCGAGAGGATGCGGAAGAGCTGGAAGGCGGACACGCAGAAGACAATGATGGCCACCACCAGGATGATGTTGCTGACCAGGCGGCCCTTCCGTCCATTCTTTTTCTCGCCCTTTCCGGGAGTTTTCCCTTTCTTTTTCCCGGCGGCCGCCTTGCCTCCGGAACCAGCTCTTCTCTTCCCTTTAGCCTTCACCTGGTCCGGTGTTCGCAGATCCTCATCTTCCTCCAGATCGATCCAATCGTTCTCCCAATCTTCTTCCGGCCGTCTCTCCACCTGACGCGCAGCCCTTTCCCGGCTGCTGTCCCGGCTGCTGCCGCGGTTCCCGGCGGGGCCGGAAGAGCGCCTTCTCCCTCTATGGTAATGCTTCTTTTCGCTCAATGTCTTAACTCCTTTTCTCCATAAACACACGTCTTATTGCACGATGCCTGTTCTTTCCCAGTATAACACATCAAAAGATGTGCTTCTATTATTTTATATATTTTTAATTTCCAGTTTATTGACTTTGCAGGCGGCGGGAGTATGATTGCAGATAGGAGGATGAGAAAATGAAAGAAAAACTGATACGATTTATGGCCGGGCGCTACGGCTTTGACTCTTTTGGAAAGGCGACCCTGATCGCCGCTCTTATCGTGATGATCCTGTCCGGTTTATTCGAGAGCGCCATCCTGTCGCTCCTTTCCTGGGCTCTGATCATCTACACATACTTCCGGCTGTTTTCCAGGAACATTTACAGGCGCTCTGCCGAGAACCAGGCCTACCTGGCAAAGACACGCCGGATCCGCACCTGGTTCGCCACCCAGAAAAACCTGATGGCACAGCGCAAGACCCACCACATCTACAAATGTCCCACCTGCCGGCAGAAGATCCGGGTTCCGAAAGGCAAGGGCAAGATCGAGATCCGCTGTCCCAAATGCCAGACCCGGTTCATCAAGAAGAGCTGATAAAGATATCATGAAAGAAGGTACGTGCATATGTTGGATTATTTAGTTTTATACAACAGCCAGTCCGGAAACACAAAGAGCGTAGCTGCCGCCATCTTCTCCGCCCTGCCGGAGGGCTCCAGAGATCTGATCGACATAGACAGCGGCAAGCCCATCCCCGAGGCTTCCACTTATTTTATCGGCTTCTGCGTTCACAGAGGCTCCTGCTGCATAGAGGTGAGCGATCTGCTCAGCTCCCTGGAGAATAAGAACATTGCCCTCTTCGGCACCTGCGGCATGGGAAGATCCGCGGAATACTACAGCCTTATTGAGAAAAATGTCAGCGCATGGATCAACAGCAGCTGCCGCTACCTGGGCTGTTACATCTGCCAGGGAAAGATGCCCATGCAGGTCCGCCAGAAATACGAGAACATGCGCACCAGCGAAAACGCCCCGCAGGTAGACGGGTTTATCCGAAACTTTGACTGCGCCATGACTCACCCGGACCGGGAGGATCTGAAAAAGGCACAGGAATTCGCATTATCCTGCATTTCCCATGCCTCCTGTGTTTAAACAGATCTGCTGATTCATTTTATCAATCTGGCATGATCTTTTACCCCTTGATAGATCCCCCTGTCATTCCTCTAACGAGAAGTTTCCGGAAGACAAGCGCTGCAATGGCCGGCGGCAGAATGATCAGCATCCCCGCAGCAGCAGTAATTCCGTAAAGCACTGTGTCTTTTGTCATAAACTCCGAGGCCACAATGGCCGCCGGCTTTGTGTCAATATTCGACGCCAGGATCAGGGGAATCTGAAACTGACTCCAGGCGCTCAGGAACATAATGAGCATACTGGCACATATGATAGGATAGGACACCGGAAGTATGATCCGGAAAAATGTCCTTAGCCGTCCGCAGCCGTCCACAAGGGCGGCTTCTTCTAATTCCCTGGGTATCGTCGAAAAGTAATTGCTCATCAGCCAGATGCTCATAGGCAGAAAGGAGCTGGCATATACCATGCTCAGCCAAAAAGTGCTGTTGAGCAGTTCCATAGCCGAGAACATCCTGTATAGAGGAATGATAGTCGCAAACACCGGAATGACCATAGTAATCAAGATCGCGTTCTTGATGATCTTCTTCCCCCTGAACTCCATCCTGCTCAAAGTGTAGGCTGTGACTGCAGCCACAGGAATCCCGATGACAAGTGTACACGCCACTGCCTTCAGAGAGTTCTCAAGCCCTCGGAAAAGCCGGATATGCTGCTGACTGATAGAATCAAACAGCGTAAGATAGTTATCCCAGGTAATCTCGCTGGGGAACATGTTCATAGTGTTTTTAAACATCTCATACTCCGGTGTGACAGAAATCGAGAAGGCCCACACAAAAGGTCCCACTGTCAAAACAAGAAAGATAACCACCGCCACCCAGTAGAGAGGAGAAACTTTTTTCTTCAAAATTCCACCTCCCTGTTCAGACTTCTAAGATAAAAGAACCCAAGCACGGCCGCCATCAGCATAATCAGATAAGTAAGAGCGCTCCCCTTTCCAAAATCCAGAAAGGAGAAGGTCGTGAGATAACTCTCGATCAGAAGATTTTTCCCCAGATCTTTGTACCCTGCAAGGGCTACGATCTCGTCAAAAATATTGATGGCCGTGATCGATGCAGATGTAATGCCAATACCGATAAAAGGCATCATGAGCGGTGCCGTTATATATCGGAAGACAGTCACCCTGCCGCCGCCGTCTATCTTTGCTGCCTCATAGAGTTCTTCCGGGATAGCGTGCAGCCCCGAGAGGCAGACGATCGCACAGAACGGAATACTCCTCCACGCCACCACGATAGCCACGATCAGAAGAAGCAGCCACCGGTCTGTCAGCCACATAATGGGCTCTTCTATAAAATGCAGCCTGATAAGGAGCTTGTTCATAAAACCATATCCTGGATGAAAAATAAAACGCCATATGATCCCATTTACAATGGGCGGGAGCGCCCAGGGAAGGACGGCCAGCGCCATCAAAAGCCCCGATATCTTTGTATCCACATTGAGCAGAAGAGCCACACCAAACCCCAGGACTGTAGTCAGGATAACAACTACGACAAGGAGGAACAGAGTATTTTGCAAGCTATACATAAAAGAGTCTGAAGTAAGGACATCCACATAGTTGGACAGGCCCACAAAGTCTGTGTCCTCCGGGCTGGTCAGCTTCATCTCCTTTAAGCTATATGAAAATGTCATGATCGTCGGATAAAACACCAACACGCCCATTATAAGAATAATGGGCGCCAGTAATGCATAAGGTAATATCTTACTTCTTTTCAATTAATTCATTCACTTTCGCATTCATCGCATCAAATGCCTCCTGGGGAGTCTGCTCTCCGAGAACCATCTGATTAATGTTATTGTACATAGTGTTGCTCATCTCAGAATAGTAGGAAGGAACGCCATTGGGAAAAACAGACTTGATCAGGTCTGCCTCGTCCAGCATGGCCCCTGCATTTTCAAATGTGCCATCTTCTACCATTTCTGCCAAGACTGAGTTTCTTGTCGGAATGGAACTGTTGACTGCGTACATTCTCTTCTGGACATCTGCTGAGCTGTACCATTTAACGAACTCCTGGGCTGCTTCTTTGTTTTCTGAGAAGGAAGTAATTCCAACTGCTTCCGGAAGAGCCATTGTCTGCGGAGATGTTCCGTCTGTTCCCGGAAGAAGGATAGGAACAATGTTTCCGATCTCTGAGCACTGCTCAGGATCATTGCTGATACCCACAAACTTGGTAGGACCTACCATAAAGCTGGCCTCGCCCGATGTGATCTTGCGGTAGCAATCCATGCCATTGAAAGAAATAGATGCTGGATCCACAAATCCATCCTGCACAAGCTGGTTCTCAAATGTCAGAGCATCCATGACCGCTTCTTCATTCAGTGTATCGTCATCATTGAACACCTGGCCACTTCTTGAGAAGGCCATCCACATCATAGAAGTGGTGGCAGACTCATCCGCGTTCATCGGCATTGTGTAGGGATACTCTACGATCCCTGCTTCTTTGATCTTTTTCAGAGCATCATATACCTCATCCCAAGTCTCAGGAACTTCTGTAATTCCAGCCTGCTCAAAATGCTCTTTATTATAGTAGGCGATCCGGTAATCATTTGCATAAGGCACAGCAAGTATCTCACCATCAATGGTAAAGGTCTCAAGCGTAGGCATGTCCTCCTTGTCCTCATCTGTCATCTCGATAGGCTCCAGCCATCCCGCGCTGTTCATCTCTCCTACCCATGACCAGTCTACCTCGATCACGTCAGCTGCTGCCTCTCCGCCGCTGGCCGCAATAGACACCTTATCCCGGATATCATCCCAGCTCACCTCATTAAAAATGACAGAGATACCTGTCTCCTCCGTGAATTCTGCCAGCAGCTCATCTCCCGGGTTTGCCCAGTCAGGCGCCATAAAAGTGATTTCCTTACTTTCACCGGAAGAAGAGCTTTTCTCTCCGCTTTCACCGCTGCTGTCCGAGCCGCATCCTGCTGTCAGTGTCGCTGCCATAGCTGCACAGAGCAGCATGCTCACCAGTTTCTTTTTCATAATTGTATACCTCCTACCATACCTTTTTCTCTGGTATCAAAGAAAGTATAGCAAGCAGGGAATTGGGCGTCTAATCGTTTTTTCACATGTATGATCCCACTTATCGTTTTCATCAATATGTCCTGCGGGTTTACTCTCTCGTAAGCTTCCGTATCCAGTTCCCGTAGTGGGACTCCAGAAAGGCAGGCACGCATTTAAATATCTGGTCTGCGTTGAGGCAGCACACCACCACCGCCGGAGAAGCCTTCACCACAAAAGCCATAGCAAAGGACAGGGGGATGACGATCATCCAGATGCTGACCAGGTCCATCTTCACTACGAACATGGCATTGCCGCCGCCACGGATGATGCCGTTGTTGGTGGGCATCTGGTAGGACATACCCACACAGACCACGCTCAGGATGATGAGGAACGTATTCATCATCTCCATCGCCTCCGGGGACAGGTCATAGAGCGTCATAACGGGGATGCGGATCAGAAAGAGGAGCAGACCGGACACAAGGCCGATCACCACGAACATCCTCTGCATGATGGAGGAGTAATGCTTCACAAGAGGGATGTTGCCCGTCCCGATAGTCTTTCCCACAATGACCGACGCGGTGGAGGAAGCCCCCACAGACATGGATTTCACCAGCAGGAACAGGGTGGATGCCGCGCTGTTTGCCGCAATGGCAGCAGCGCTCATGTGCCCCAATATGACTGTCTGCAGAGCTGTGTTGAGCCCCCACAGTCCCTGCACCACCAGCATGGGCAGGCACACCCGGAAATAGTCTCCCGCCATCAGGCGGTCCGCCCGGAAATAATCTTTCAGCTGCAAATGCAGCTTTTTTTCTTTTTTCGCTATATAGACAAGGAGCACAGCGCACTCCGCGATCCTGGCCGCCAGCGTCCCTATGGCCGCTCCTTTTGCCCCCAGCTCGGGCGCTCCGAATCTCCCGTAGATCAGCACATAATTGATACAGCAATTGACGCAGAACGCCATGACCGACAGCCAGAAGGCGATCTTTACCGTCTCCACGCTCCGCATCGTGGCCAGCAGGATGATAGTCACCGCGAAGAAGACGTAGGTGTATTTTACGATCCCCAGATAGGCTGCCCCCTCCCGTATGATGGACTCTTCCGTGGTAAAGAGCCCCACCGCTCTGTGCGGAAAGAGGCTGACCGCCGCAAAAAGAACGACTGCTATAAACAGTCCCGCCCGCATGGCCACCGAGGAGATCTTCCGCATGGGCTCTGTCTGCCGTTTTCCCCAGTACTGGCTGCAGAAGATTACAAGCCCGTCCCCCAGAGCCAGAAGGAGCTGCTGATAGACAAACTGGATCTGGTTCACAGCCGCCACGCCGGAGAGGGCGGCCTCACTGTACCCTCCCAGCATCACATTGTCCGCCAGATTGACACTGATGGTCACCACATTCTGGAGCACCAGCATGATATAGATGGAAAAGAAATTTCTGTAGAATCCTTTTTCTGTTTTCATGCCTTCTGACCGCCTTCCCTCTCCTGGTTTCTTCTGTATTCCCCGGGCGTACATCCGATATATTTTTTAAACTGCCGGGAGAAATAATTCTGATTGGAAAATCCGTTCTCCAAAGCAACTGAATAGATGGACTTTTCCGAATTTCTCAGGCTTCTGCATGCATTGGTAAGTCGCACACCCATGAGATAGCGGTACACAGAGGTGCCTGTGTACTCGCGGAACAGCTGGTTCAGCCTTGTCTTGCTGTACCCGAACCAGCGGCACAGCCCTTCCAGAGTAATGTCCTCCCTGTAATGCTCTTCCAGATAGCGGATGATCTCTTTGGCCGTTCCAGTGGCAGTGACCGGGAACTGATGATGGTTGGCTATATAGTCCGCACAGACCCTGCACATGGTCACAAAAGCCCCGATCTCTTCCAGATCGATGCGCACCAGCTTTTTCACCCCCTCCGCTATCTCCTCCTCGCTCCCCAGGTTCATCTGCCTGGCTTTCTGCATCACCTCTTCCGCGGCTCCCTCCCGCTTTTCCAGCATCTGCCCGGTCATCATATACCCTGCCAGGCGCCCGTAGTGGTAGAGGGGGAACACTGCCTCATACAGCCCCATATGGCACCGGTAAATATGTACTTTGTGCTCCTCCCGCACCGTTGCAAAAGCCTCTCTGTTGTCCCGGCCGCATCGTTCACATCCCTGGGAGTTCCTGGTCACCAGGCTGCAAAAATAGGCGCCTGTATCCGGATACCTGGCAACAGAATGCCCCTCCAGGTCATACACGTCGATGAGGATGCCCGATATGGCATACAGCTGCTTTAAAATATCTTCCAGCGAAATGATCTCTGACATATTTCTTCCCCCTGCTCTTCCCGGACATGAATAGTATCTTCTGACATATGTGTCCGATTGTGCTAATCATAAACATATTATATATTGTTTTCCCTTTATCTTCCATATAATATATTTTTTGCGGAATATCCAAATGGACTTATATTTTTAAAACACGTGGAAAGGATATGATCTACTATGAACTTTATGCAGGATATGACAAAAGGATCTCCGTTCAAGCTTCTTCTGTCTTTTTCTATTCCCCTTCTTATCGGAAGTCTGTTCCAGCAGTTTTACACCATGGCGGACTCCATTATCGTGGGGAAATTTGTCGGCGCGGACGCCCTTGCTTCCATCGGCGCCTGCTCCTCTGTTATCTATTTGCTGTTTTCCCTTTTTCTCGGGCTTTCTGCCGGAATCGGGATCGTGATCTCCCAGTATTTCGGCGCTGGTGACGGCAGCACAGTGCGCAAAGGCATTGCCTGCTCTGTGTACATCCTGCTGGCAGCTTCTATTTTGCTGACACTGATCGGCCTTACGCTTGCCAGACCAATTCTCACCTTCCTTGGCACACCGGAGGAGATCATGCAGGATGCTGCCGTCTATTTCCAGATCACCAGCGGAGGGATCGTGGCCGTCGCCTTTTACAACGGCATCTCCTCCATCCTCAGAGCGCTGGGAGACAGCCGGACGCCTCTGATCTTTCTGGCTCTGGCCGCTCTTTTAAATGTGGGGCTGGACCTGCTCTTTGTCACGGTATTCCACATGGGTGTTGCGGGCGCCGCCCTGGCGACGGCCATTGCCCAGTTCTCCTCCGCCTGCGCCTGCCTTGTCTTCTCCCTGAAGACAAACTCGTATTTTCATATTAAAAAAGAGGAATTCCGTCCGGATACAGGCCTGATACGGCGGATGATGCACATCGGACTCCCCCTGGCGCTGCAGAACGCCATGATTGCCTTCTCCTGCGTCATGCTCCAGAGTGTCATCAACTCCTTCGGCACCATGATCATGGCTGTCTTCACTGCCACCAACCGCATTGAAAATCTGGTAAATCAGATCTACATAGCCGCCAACACGGCCCTGTCCAACTACACAGCCCAGAACCTGGGAGCAGGGAACACAGACAGGGTCCGCGCCGGCACCCGGTGCTGCATTCAGATCACTGTAGGATTTTCGCTCCTCATGGTCCTTGTCATGTACCTGTGTGGTCACATGTTCATGGGATGGTTTGTGGCCGACCGGCAGGTCATTGAGACCGGCGCCCAGGCCCTGAAGCTGATCAGTCTGTTTTTTGTCTTCTGGGGACTCCTCTACGTCTTCCGCGGCATTCTGAACGGAGCCGGGAACGCAGGGTTCGCCCTTGTCAGCGGGATCCTGGAAGTCGTTGGCAGAATGGGGTGCGCCTTCCTTCTCACCTCCATTCCCTTTATCGGACAGTGGGGAATCTGGCTGGCCGAGGGGCTCACATGGATCCTTGTATCCGCAGCCGGAGCCATCTGCTATTTCCGCGGAAAATGGACGCAGAAGAAACTGATAGCATAATTCTCCGCCTGAATTCTGTATGCCGCTCCTTCAACTTTTCTCACTTGATTGATTTCGTCCTTAAAATAAGGTACAATAACTTCAAACAGGAGAAAGGAGGCACACCATGGAAAATTACACAAATCTGCTGAAAAAATTAATCCCCGGACTTGTCCGTATTTTTCAGGATTCAATTACAAGTATCATCCTCTATGGCTCTGTGGCAAGAGGAACTCAGACAGAAGAATCAGATATTGACATCGCTGTCCTGGTCAGATCATATACCAAAGAGATGCACGAACAGATGACAGATCTTGTCGTAGACTTGGAATTAGAATATGACAAAGTCCTTTCCGTGCTCCTTATTGATCATGATAAATTTGCAGAGTGGGAAAATGTAATGCCATTTTATAAAAACGTGAAAAAGGAAGGGATTGTATTATGGCCGGCAGCATAAAAGATTTATCAAGATACCGGTATGAAAGATCCTCTGAAGAACTAGAAAACGCAAAAGCAATGTTGGAAACCGGTAAATATAAGCTTGCTCTTAACCGATCCTATTATTCTATTTTTCACGGTATGCGCGCAGTAAATGTCCTGGATGAATTTGACAGCAGCAAGCATAGCGGTGTCATTGCCCATTTTAATCAATACCATGTTAAGACAGGCGATTTTTCTAAAGAAGCATCGAAGATCATCCGAACATCTTCTGAAATGCGTGAACATGCTGACTACGAAGATTTTTTCGTTGCTTCCCGCCAGGATGCTGAGGAACAAGTTCAAAAAGCTCAAACATTTCATGAATTTATTACCAACTATCTACAGAAAAAAGAAATATTGTAAAGCAGTAAGTATCCCGTTTCCTGTCCTGACACAAAATCGTACAACTTCTTCTCAAATTTAAAGTGCTTCAAGCTCTTATAAACAAAGAGTTTGAAGCACTTTAAATTTGAAAGGCGCAGACCGGATTTGAACCGGTGAATCGAGGTGTTGCAGACCTGTGCCTTACCACTTGGCTACTGCGCCTGATACATGACTCCGACGGGAATCGAACCCGTGTTACCGCCGTGAAAGGGCGATGTCTTAACCTCTTGACCACGGAGCCAGATACGATATAGACAGTCAGCTCTCTCAAGCTGACTGTGAGATATCGTATCACACTCCGCTGTAAATTGCAAGGCATTTTTTTATTTTTATCCCTTTTCCTCCCACTTGCGCATTTTCAGTTTTAAAAGCGCAAGCGCTTTTCTGGCGTCCGTCTCTGTCACAGTATTTTCTGCCAGCATTTTCGTCTCATCTCCCGGCTGATCCATCCTGTCCAGCGCTTTGTAATAGCAGATCACGCCGTCCAGGTGGTCGTTTTGGACTACAAAGTCCTTTGCAGGGCACTGGCTTAAGACTGCCGTGGGGACGCCCCGCTTTTCCGTCTCCTCAATAGCATGCGCAAAATCCACATGATTATTCCCGATCCCATTGCAGGAGAAAATGGCGCCGTCCACCCGCATACATTCCAGTGAGACACCCACTCTCTCCGCCGAAAGATATTTGTCTTCGTTCTTATCCGGGGATCCTACAATCACGATCCCCCTCAGGTTGACGTCCCTGTCCTCCGACAGCACCTCCACCAGAGGATCTCTGTAATAGTGGAGCGTGGTCTCTTTCATGCTTGTACCTATACCCATAGTCTCCTCTCCTTTCCGCCAGGGTCTCCCGCCTAGTCCATTGCGTGCATAATGCCGTCACGGAATTCGTTGGGCGTCACCACCACCGGCATCCATCCCATATCAATGACAGAGCGTCCGCCCTCGTAGCCGCAGGGCTCATTTCCAAACAGCCTCGTGTCGTACACAGCCCCCTGCCCGGAGACTTCCTTGACGATCACCACATCCTTGCGGCCCGGCTCATAGGTCTCCTGGAACACGTGCTTTTCCGTGCACTTGTACCCGTTGAATTTCTTCATCTGTTCCCGGAAGATCTGGCAGAACACATCGCAGGCTCTGTGGATCGCCTCCGGACCGGGCCGGTCCGCCCAGGTCCCCTCCCGCAGCACCACGTCAAAGGAGATCAAAAGGTCACTCTCCAGGGGAGTCCCGGGCCTGCCCCACGCGATCTTGTCCCGCAGGATCCCATCGCTGGCGCCAAAATTGCACACCTGCCGGCCGGCCTCATCCACCCCTGTCAGGATCACATACACCCCCGTCAACGTGTGGGTAATCCCCTCTCCCACCTTTCCAAGCACTTTCGCGGAGAGAGGGATAACGTCCATCACCGTGTTGGTGTGCTGGTCATGCTCGTCGGGCCGGATGATCCGGATCGAAATGTCCTTGATCAGCGGTTCCTTCTCCCGGATCTTTTCCGCCACAGACGGACACACTGTCATATGCCCGTCCAGTGTGACCCGGTTTTCTTCCCCGTATTCCAACGAGGATATGTGGTAGGCCCTCACGGTAAGTCTTGTTCCTGTCTCCATCTGTCATCCCTCCTGTATTTTTTATAAATGTCCTTCTTCTCTGTAATATGTAAGGATCATCTCCACCATCCGGTCATAGCTGGCTACTCCGTCCTCCTGCCCGTTGGCCTTCAGATAACTGTCGTTGATCTGGTCCGACACCTCGGCCACCGGCGTGTCATACTTCGCCCAGAACCTGCTGTTGGCTTCCAGGTCCGCCTCCGCTTCCTCCGACAGCTCACTTCGCACTTCCTCGTAGGCATCCGGATCCACATCATAGAGCGCATTTGTACAGTAGATCCACCCCAGCATATAGCCGCTGTAGTTAAACTCCAGGCTGTCTGCCCGGGTGCTGGCCAGATATCCTATAAAATTCGCTTCCTGCTCCTGCATGAATCCTCGCAGGTGAGCCAGCTCATGGCAGGCTGTAAAAGGAATGTTATAGGCAACCATATCCGTATTGTAATTTGCCTCTATCGTAAAGGGCGAGTAAATCCCTGTCAGCTGCTGGACGGACAGGATCCAGGAAAATTCCAGGCCATTGGGCTGCGGATAGCAGCCCTCCAGGCAGGGGTATTCCAGTGCCAGCTTTTCCATTGCCCGCACAGCGTGGACAGACACATCCTCTGTCAGCACCATGATCCCGTTTTCATCCCGCTTTACCTGCTGCCCTGTCCGGTTCACCGCCGATGTCAGCTCCTCACAGACTGCCTCCAGTTCCTCCACCGTGGCCCCCTCCCACGTAAGCCCCGTCTCCTGCGCGAAGGAGCTCCTGTGATAGTTCACGCCGCAGAAAGCGGCATAGAGAAAGAATAAGATCCCGGCCGCCAGAAAGATCCCTGAGAAAAAGGCTGCCAGGGGCTCTCTCACATTCTTTCCCCGCCGGCATCTGTACACAGTCTTTATGATCTGCCACACAAGAAAGGCGATCAGCACATACAGCATAAACTCAGACGCAGAGAAGGCGAATATGCCAAAAAAACGACCCAGTGTAGCCACAAAAAAGGAGTAGACGTGAAGCGTGTACCACTGGGCAAACTCTCCGGATACTGAGGCGGCAAACAGAAGAAGAAACGCCGCAGCGAAAAGGACAATGCCCGCCACAGCCCGTCTCACAGCTGTCCCGTAAACATTGTTTCTCTTCTCGTCCCGTATTTCTCTCACCTTTCTCTCCTCTGTCCCCATGCCCGTCTCCTCTTTTGTCGCTTCATTTCCTGGTTGTAATCACATTATACACCCTCCTGTTACCACATAGTATAAAAAAAGCGGATAGCCCTCAAAAATATACAGAAAATTTTTGCCATTCCGCATTCCAGAGAGTATAATAACATGCATAGCCTATTAATACATTTTAAGAAAGGACATAACATACTATGAAACAGCCAAACATTCTGTTCCTGCTGGCCGATGACATGGGGCACTGGGCCATGAGGAACGCCGGGAACACAGACATCCACACCCCCAATCTGGACAGACTTGCCCAGAGGGGTGTAAAATTTGACAACTTTTTCTGTGCCTCACCGGTCTGCTCACCGGCCCGCGCTTCCATCCTTACCGGAACTATGCCCTCCTGCCACGGCATTCTTGACTGGCTGGACGGCGGCAGCATGGACAGAGCCTCCCTATCCAGGGAAAGTTTAGAATATATGCCCCACGAGACTATTCCCATCCAGTACACGGATCACCTCACCGCCTACACAGACATCCTGGCGTCAGGCGGCTACCGCTGCGCCCTCTCAGGCAAATGGCATATGGGAGACAGCATGACGCCCCAGCACGGTTTTTCCCACTGGTACACCATCGGCGGGGGCGGCGTCAGATACTTCAACCCTGAGACCATCGAGGACGGGGTCCTCTCCGAAAAGGAAGGATACATCACAGACCTCATCGGCGAAAACGCGCTGGAGTGCCTGGACAGGTTCTCAAAGGAAGACGCGCCTTTTTATCTGAGCGTCCACTTCACTGCTCCCCACAGCCCGTGGGAGGAGACGGATCACAAGAAGGAATATCTGGATCTGTACAGGGACTGTGATTTCAATGCCACTCCTGACCTTCCCTACCACCCCTGGCAGGTCTTCACCTGCCCCCACGGCCAGGGTGAGCGCCGCAAGGAATTACTGCGGGGCTACTACGCCGCCATCACAGCCATGGATCACCAGATCGGGCGTCTGATGGACCGCCTGGATGAGCTGGGGATTGCAGACGACACCATCGTTATCTTCACCTCCGACAACGGCATGAACCTGGGACAGCACGGCATCTGGGGCAAGGGAAACGGGACTTTCCCGCAAAATATGTACGACAGTTCTGTAAAGGTGCCTTTCATCGCCTCCTGGCCGGGGCATTTCGCGAAAGGGGCTGTGTGCAGTGAGCTGTTCAGCCACTACGACATCCTGCCCACTCTGTGCCATCTGGCCGGCTGCCCTGTGAACACAAAACAGGAAATCCCGGGCCACAGTTTTGCCCGATGGCTGGAGGATCCAGAGCTGGAAAGCAGCCGCCCTGTAGTCGTATTTGACGAGTACGGCCCTGTCCGGATGATCCGGGACAAAGAGTGGAAGCTGGTTCTTCGTTACCCCTACGGCCCCAATGAGTTCTACCACCTGACCGAGGACCCGGATGAGACTGAGAACCTGTTCCATGATCCGGCCCAGGAAGATCGCATTGTAGCCATGCGCCGCCAGATGGAAGAGTGGTTCCTTCGCTATTCAGACCCGGACCTGGATGCCAGAAAAGAGGGTGTCACCGGCACCGGACAGTACTGCCGGGCCGGAAGCCGGGCCCATCTCCTGGAGAAATACGGGCCAATGCCCAGACCTGTAAAAAATGAATAAAACAGGGGGTACCTCCGTGGCGCTGTCGCCACAGAGGTACCCCCTCTTTTGTTCTGCCTGCTTTTCTGTTTTTTATTTCCGCACCTGCTCCATCCGGATCACAGCGCCCCCGTTCCGTCTGGACTCCTCCGCCGCCAGCGCAATGTAGTGGCTCTCCAGAGAGCGCTCTACAGAAGAAATCGTGTCATCCTCTGACTGCTCGCCGGTGACAAAATCCAGGAACGCGCTCACCAGGCCCCTGTCTCCTCCTCCATGTCCTGAGAAGTCCTCTGCCATCCTGGAGACATCGATCAGCTCCGCGTCCTTCCCGAACGGAGTCACTTCTATTGTGTTAGCCCCCATGTCGGCAATGATCTGCCCTTTTGTGCCCATAAGCTTTGCATATCTGGAGCAGTCTGCCGTAAATCCGCACATTGTAAAGCTGACGGTCGATCCGTCCGTCATATTCATGTTTACCACCTGATGGTCCACAACATTATTGTCACAGCTTAAGTGTTGAGAAAAAAAGAGGCGCTGCCCCCTATCGGATAACGATAACGAGGCAGCGCTCCTGTTTTTTTATCTGGCCTCAGGCCGGATACACTCTTAACCTTTGATACCGCCGCCGGTAACACCGGAGATGATCTTCTCTGACAGGAAGACATACAGCAGCAGCGTGGGCAGGAAGACGATGACAACGGCTGCGAACAGGCCGCCCCAGTCTCCTGTGTACTGCATGGACGAAAGTACACTCTTAAGTCCGGGTCCTACAGGCATGATATCCGAGGACGATGCAAAGATCAGTGAGATAAAGTACTCATTCCAGATATTCATGAAGATGAAAATGCTGACCGTAACAATACCCGGCTGAGCCAGCGGGAACATGATCCTCCAGAATGTCATCATGGGCGTACATCCGTCGATGGCTGCCGCCTCCTCGTATGTCCTGGACAGGTTCTGGAAGAAGGTCATCAGGAATGTGGTTGTGTACGGGATCTGCATTCCTATGTACAGGAAGATAAGCAGTCCTCTGGAGCCGTTGATGCCAAGCTGAATGGAGATGGACATCAGCGGAAGTACGATCATGATGTTCGGGATACTCATGGCAATGAGGAAACCGGACCGGATCGGCTTATTTCCGAGGAATGTGAATCTTGAAAGTACATAGGCTGCCGGCGCACTGATAACAACCGCGCCTACCATGGTTGCAACAGCATACAGCAGTGAGTTCATGAAGAACGTGGAAATACTGTTTGCATTCCATGCATTGATATAGTTTTCAAAATGAAAGCCGCTCTCAAACTTGAAGACCTTGCCCTGCATGATCTCCGGAGCTGTGGAAAAGCTGGCTGCCAGGATCCACACCAGAAGGAAGATCGTGAAGAACACCCAGATGCCTACAATAAGATAACCGGGAATCAGTTTCACTTCTTTGCGAGGATTAAACGGCTCTCTGACCTTTTTTTCTTTTTCTTTCTTTTTTCCAAACATAAAAGCCATCCTCCTCTCTTAGAATTCCAGGTCGTCGTCTTTGACAAGCACGTTGACAAGTCCGAATACGACAAGCACGATCAGCGCCATCAGGATACCTACCGCAGCGCCCACGCCGGCATCACGGGCTGTACTTCCTGTTGTGCCGAACACAGCGTTGTACATGTACACAACCGGAGTGATAGTCGCGTTGTCGGACGGCATCGGTGATGCCCACATCTGTGACCACACGAAGAAGCCGACAATGCTGATGGTCCAGAATGTCATACATGTCTTGAACACGCCCTTGATCAGCGGCATAGTGATGAAGCCGAACTGTTTCAGCTTGTTCGCTCCGTCGATAGTGGCAGCCTCGTAGTAGTCCGCCGGGATCCTCTCAATACCACTGATGAATATCAGCATGAAATAGCCCACCGAGCCGAAGCAGAAGGCAATCAGCAACGACCAGAACTTCCACGATCCGTTCATGTAGTCGATCTTTGCCAGTTCTTCCAGTCCCAGAGCCTCAAAGAAGCTGTGAAGAAGACCGAATCGTTTGTTGAACACGTACTGGATCCACATAGTGGAGATAGCAACCGCGTTGATAATGTTGGGTACATAGATGACCGCACGCCAGAATGCTTTCGCCCGCACACCGCTTGTCAGGATGACAGCGAAGAGAAGTGCGATGATCATGACAGCGATACCGCCAATGACGTAAATCTTGATCATGTTGACCATAGATGTCTGGAAAAGCTTTGTCCCCAACAGCTTTTCATAATTCCCCAGACCGTTAAAGCTCCACTCGCTCATCGGGTCGCTGACGCCTTCCACATTAAAGAAGCTCATGATGACTGTACGGATGATAGGGTACAGGAACATGATGATGAAGAAGAGCAGCGCCGGAGTCAGAAAGCAGACGATCATTTTCTTATTCTGTTTCAAGAAGATGTCCCCCTTTCTCTCAGATTGTTTTCTGTAGTGCTAACAAAAAGCGGTATGGCAGACAGCATCTGCCTGCCATACCGGTGTAATTCCAGATTAATTACTGAGCATCAGCTAATGCCTGAACGAAATCATCCGGAGTGATGTTGCCCTGGATCAGTTTTACTACGTTCTCAGTAATAACAGGTGTAAAGTCAGCGTTTGACTCAAGACCAACTGCCCAGTCGTAAGCCTTTGTCATTTCCTTGAAGTAAGGCTCTGCCGCGGAGATTGCATCCGGCCACTCTGTGTTCTCTGTATCAGCAGGGATAGAGTTAACGGAAGAAGCCATCTCAAGGTCATAGTCGCCTGTAGCGATCATTGTTGCGAAGTCAAAAGCTTCCTGCTGCATATCGCTCTCTTTAACGATACCAAAGCCCTGTGCACCAACCATGGATGCCTCAGCTCCGTCTACACCGCCCTCAACTGACGGCCACGGGAAGAAGCCAAAGTCTACCTCTGTACCTGTGTTCTGAAGGATCTCGTTCGGGATCCAGGATGCGTTCAGGACCATGCAGCTCTCGCCGAAGCCGATCTCGTTCTGTCCATCCGGATACTGTGCCGGAGCGTTGGGTGAGAAGAATCCTTTTTCTACTAATGTAGCGATATCCTCTGCAGCCTTCTTAGCCTCCGGAACAGTTGTCCATGCGCCGTTGTTGAAGCACTCAAGAACTGCGTCCTGTCCGATGTATCTTGCCAGCTGGAAGCCATAGATCAGTGTTGCAGAGTCGGAGTTACATGTGATCGGGTTGTATCCTGCATCTTTAACCTTCTGGCATACATCCAGGAACTCATCCCATGTTGTCGGAACATCTGTCACGCCAGCTTCCTCGAACATAGCCTTGTCATACCATACACCTGTTGTGTATACCTGATAAGGTACTGCGTAGAGCTTTCCATCTCCCCATGATTTAGCCTTGTCAAGGATAACAGGCATTACATGGCTCTCAAACTCTTCCTCTCCCTCCAGTGTGGAAAGGTCTGTCAGATACTCCTGTGTGTTTCTTATAGTACGCATATAGTCGTCGTCGAAGAGGTCGATGTCCTCGCCGGCCTCAAGAGCTGTACCGATGAGAGTCTTCATATCACGGCCCTTCCACTCGATATTGATGTGGATGCCTGTCTCCTCCTCGTAAGCATCTGCTGCTTCCTGGATGACTTTTGCCTGGGGCTCTGTGGAGTTCCACATGGACCAGTAGGTCATCTCCTTGCCGCTGTCGCTGGAGCCTGAATCAGAGCTTCCGCTGTCGGAAGATCCGCATCCTGCTGCCAGTGTTGCAACCATGGCTGTTGTAAGTAATACACTCACAATTTTCTTTTTCATAATGTTACCTCACCTTCCTTAAAATATAGGGTTTTTAGTTCTGCTTTTTGGTTCGGGCAAAGCAGGCCCCGATATAAGGACGGACACCGGTATGCTCTTCATAGAAGTCCAGTCCGGCTTCCCCTTTTATCCATTTTTCAACATCTGCACTCTGCGCGTCCTTTGCCTCCCGGTCATCTTCCGGGATGTTGGCGTAGTTGCCGTACAGATTTCCGCAGTACTGCGCTTTCTCAGTCTGGTGATGCCAGTCCTCTGTCCTGGCCTCATCCCCTGCATTTATAATAAGATTATTCTCTACCAGCATTCCGCCCTCGGACATGTTGGTCCGGATAAAAGGAACGCTTTCCTGTATAATGAATATGTTGTTGTGAATGTGCGCGTCTATGTTTCGCACCGGAGTGACGACTCCCGATCTCTCTATGCCGTCATTGACGCTGATGTTATAGCGGAAAATGTTGTTGACACTCTCTCCCTCGCAGAACATGACACATCCGCCCTCGTTGTCGTGACTGTAGTTGTACTGGTAGATGGTGCCGTCCCCCGAGTCCGCGTCCCAGGCTTCCCCGTCCTGGTTGAAGTGTGTGTGCGACGCTTCGTTGTACTGGAAGAGCGCTGTCTTGCATTTCCAGGGCCATATGGCCGCCGCGACCATGCCTCCCCGCTCTCCTGCCTCGGTGTACACATCCTCGTTCATATCGAGGGCCACATGTTCTGATACATTGTACTGTACCAGTGGCCTGAAGCAGTACATGGGAGTGATGGCGTCTCCTCCGATCTCCCGGATGCGGTTGTGCTCAATAACTACATTGACAGAACCGTATGTTCTGACCACTTCGTCCGGCAGCTCCAGCGTGGTAAACCTGCCATGCTGGTAGGTATATCCGGCTGCGATCCCCCATCTTCTGCACCGCTCTACCCGGCAGTGGTGGATGTGAAGGCCATCGTATCTGGCAACTCCCGTCCGGCTCTCGTCGGCCGGCGCCAGGGCACTGGCATAAATGCCGCCGTTGTTCAGATGCTTGTCATATACATTCCCGTCTACATCGTGGACATACAGGTTATCCAGCTCAATCCCGTGAAGGGTTCCTCTGTCCTTTGCCACAATGCTGACGCCTGTCCGGTTCATCAGATCCCCCTGGTTGTACACCTCTCCCTCCCGGAGGGTGCTGTTGGTGATCTCAATGTTCCGCACCGTGATGTACTCCGCATCGTAGAGAAGCACTGCAGATGATACATACCCTTTCCACACGTGGGCCGGGCTGTCGAGAGGCGCTCCGTAGTTCTGATACCAAAGGCCGCTTCCCTCTGCCGCTATCACCGGCATCTCTCCCTGTCCATACGCATCTACTACAACAGGATGCTCCCTGGTGCCTCCCTCGTATATGTGGAGGTACTCTTCCTGGAAGACGGAGCCCCGCTCCAGAAGGATCATATCACCCGGCTCTCTTTTCTGTCCGGCTACTTTTCTCAGGCTCCGAAAAGGTGTCTCCTCTGACAAGCCATCGTTGTTGTCATCCCCCCGCAGGGTGCTGACGTAATAAATCTTCCTTCCGTCCATGTCTCCTCCTGTCCGCAATTTACTGCCTATGAACCTCTAAGCCGTCTGTCAGCTTATATCTGTATTATAGCTATCCCCTTTAGCCGTTTCTATCTTTCTTTTGCTCCTTTTTTATAGTTCTTGCTTTTTTTGTGCATTCTATTTACAAAAATAAATGTTTTTCGTCAACATTCACTACATTTTACACAATTACACGCCGCAGATGTTCGCCGCACTTACGATATTTTCCCACAAATTGCACTTTCCGGACGCATTTTTTCCCTCTTCATTGGTGAAATAAGGGAGTCTCTCCTCCTCAAGCTCCGGCAGGGATGGGATCTTTCCGTCCAGATAATCCAGGATACGCCTGCGGGCGGACTTCAGCCTGATCTCCACGCCGGCCATGCGCACATCCATCACCTCATAGCCGTTGGGCTTGAACTCCTCCTGCCACATCTGCTCTCTCAGCGTGTGCATTTTCTGCACTTTCTTCCTGAGATCCGGCATCTCCTTGTCTGCGATCCTTGCCAGGGTGTCTCTGTCACCGGACAGGTAGGCGCTGCGGATCTTCACTCCCAGCTCGCACTTCCCGGCGTCGATGCTGGCCAGAAGTCTGTAATACCGGAACATTTTTTCCAGTTTACCCGCACGCTTCTGTGCCTTTTTCAACAGCTTTGCCGTCTCCGCGTAATACACATCCAGCCCCGTTCCCGCATACTGCCCGTCGAAGACGCCGGTCAGGGGATCCTGATAGAAGATCTGCTTGGAGGGGTTGGCGAATCCCTCATTGTACACGCCAGTTCCCGGTATATGGTCCAACCTGTCAAAGAGGAGCATATCCTGGTAGGACTCGCCGCAGAGCATCTTAAACCAGCTTTCCATCTCCTCCGGATCTGTGGACTCGCCGTAGGCACATCTGCTGTAGAAAGCTGCCATAGGAAGCCCGGCCCGCATGGGCGTCTCAGCCCCGTTGTCCAGCCAGAGGGTGCAGAAGCTGTCTGTCACGCCCGTGTCCTCCAGGCCGAGAAAAGCCTTCTTCGTGGCGTCCATGGCCTGGGCATAGTTGGGCGCAAGCCCGTTCCAGATCCAGGCTCCCCCGGCAAAGCACACCTGATCTGTCAGTTTTTTGTGGAGCGTAGCCATTCTTGTGTATCTGTCCTCATCATGTCCCTCATAGTCCCAGTATACAAGAGTGACTCTCCGGTCCGGCTTCTCGCTGTCCGGCCACTCATAGTCTGCAGGCACATTGTAATAGTCTCCGCCTCCCGGCGTCACAAAGAACATATCGCTCCAGATCATGGGCTCCAGGCCGTATTTTTCACAGATCTCCATCACCCTGTCCAGATGCCTGCGGATCAGCTCTCCCTGCTTCACTTCCCCGTGGATCCTCCGGTAGTTTCCGTAGCCCAGGTAGAACGCCTCGTCCATGCCCAGGTGGATCCTCTTTGATCGGTACATATCCTTGACAGAGGCCAGCATGGCATCGATCAGCCGGTAGGTCCTCTCCTCCTCAGCCAGCAGGATGTCCGCATCGTCCCTGTATTTTTCCATGGCCGGCCAACGCAGGGCTGTACGCAGGTGAGCCAGCGTCTGGATGCAGGGGATCATCTCAATGCCGAACTGCGCCGCGTAGGCATCGCACTCCCGGATCTCCTCCTTCGTATACCTGCCCCTGAGGGCGCCGAAGCAGGGATATCCCTCCACCTCGTAGGTGTCCTCCGTGTAGAGGAGCAGCCAGTTCAGTCCCATGAGAGCCGCCTGGCGGATCATCTCCTTGACCGCCTCCACCTTGAGGACGCCGTTTCTTGAGCAGTCAAACATAAGTCCTGTGTTCCCCTGCGTTCCTTTGTTCTCCTCTCTCCACTTCTCTTTCCCCGCATGTTCCAGGGCCTTTCCCAGCGCCCGGAAAGCCTCGGGGCGCGTATGCCAGGAAATATACACATCTCTCCCCGCCTTTGCGACGCTGTATCCCTTCTCGTCAGTTCTTGTAAAATGGATGCAGAGATCTCCCTCTATCCCGTCTTTTGCCGTCTCGTGTCCTCTCTCCTCCAGTATGTCGCGGATCGGCTGTATCTGCAGACCTCCTGTGCGGTCCTCGGTTCCTCTGATCTTAATTCTCATAGTCTTCTCCTTTTCTTTTCACTTGCTTTTGCAGTGCAAGTATATTAAGATGATGGGGCAAAGGGCCTTGCCCTGTGACTAATGTTTTATCATGGTTTATATACGAATTCAACACAAAAAAAGCAAAGGAGATCTGCAATGAACAAAAACGGCTCTACATGGTACGACACAAACGGAGAACTGATCCAGGCCCACGGCGGCATGATTCTGGAGCACGAAGGGATGTACTACTGGTACGGCGAAAACAAGAACGGCGCCACATCCATCGCACCCTCAGGCGATATCCGGGTGGATTTTATCGGCATTTCCTGCTACTCCTCGCCGGACTGCATGAACTGGACATACGAGGGGCTGGCCCTGGAAGCCTCCGGCGAACCGGGACACGACCTCTACAAAGACAGAGTGGGGGAGCGCCCCAAAGTTCTGTACAATAAAAAGACCGGCAAATTTGTCATGTGGTTCCATCTGGACTCTGCCGACTACACAGACGCCAGAGCCGGCATCGCCGTCTCTGACACTCCCACCGGGCCCTTCCGCTATGTCCGCGGGATCCGTCCCAACCGCTCAGACTGCCGGGATATGACTCTCTTCTGCGACCGGGACGGGAAGGCCTACCTGATCCACAGTTCCGACTGGAACAAGACCCTGCGCATCTCCAGGCTCACAGATGACTATCTGGATGTGGACGGCGTGTACGGAAAAGCTTTTGTCGAGCAGGAGCGGGAGGCTCCGGCCCTTTTTGAGAAAGACGGCGTATACTACATGATCACCTCCGGCTGTACAGGCTGGGATCCAAACAACGCCCTCTTCGCCACATCCCCCACGGTCCTGTCCGGCTGGAAACTGATCGACAATCCCTGCGTGGGCGAGCATGCCCGCCAGACTTTCTTCGGACAGAGCACCTACATTTTCGAGAAAGACGGTGCGCACTATCTTATGCTGGATCACTGGAAACCCGAGAACCTGAAGGAATCCGGCTACAGTATCCTCCCCATTCAGATCCAGGACGGTCTGCTGACCATCCCCTTCCAGGAATACACAGATCTGTCCAAAAAATAGAGCAGAATTTATAAAAGGAGTGGCTGCCTAGAAGGCAGCCACTCCAAATTTTATCGCATTGTAGATATTGATTACAACGATCACCGCCATGAGAAAGATAAAGAGCCTGTCCACACCTTTCTCGCTGATCTTCTTGTTGATCCTGCTCCCGATGGTTCCTCCCAGGACGCCTCCTATGATCATGAAGACCAGGTAGACCAGCTCCACATCCGGGATCGTCCCTGTCACACAGGTCTGCACAAAGCTGGTAATCTGTGAGAACAGGATGATGTAGAGGGAAGAAAGAGCCGCCTCCTTGGTGGACATAGAAAAGAAGTACCCGAGCACCACCAGATTGATGGGACCTCCCCCGATCCCCAGGAAGCTGGACATGATCCCCAGCACAAGGCCGATCAGCACACAGAGCCAGATCTGGCGGCAGTGTTTTGTGCGGATCTTCTCCTTGCAGATCGTGTAGACCAGCGTGCCCAGCGTGATCACGATGAGGACCAGCGCCTGGGTCATGCCCACAAGGTTTTCATCCCCCACTGCGTTTTTCAGGCTCTGGAACATAGCCTTCCCGGCCACACCGCCGGCCGCCGCTCCCACAGCCAGGGCCGTAGAGATCCCCACATCCATCTTCGCCGTCCCGGCCCGCAGATTTTTCCAGACAGACACAAGGGACATGGCAAGCACTGTGCACCCCGACAGAAAGCTGATGCTGCTCACCCCCATGATCCCTGTGGCATCCAGCACCGGCTTAATAATAACGCCCCCTCCGATCCCGCAGATGGACCCTGCCGTGCAGGACAGGATGCTGACTGCAAAAAATATAAATACCATACCCATTTTCTTTTCTCCCTTCTATTCTGTCTTTTGATAATCTCCTCAGAATGCGGCGTACGCCGCACATTGTCCCTACATTATACTCTGTTTTTCTCTTTTCAGCCACAGAAAATCTCTCCTGCATTCGCCCCACCCGCTTGCTTTTCCCCCGGGAATGTATTATGGTAGATATAATTTCCCATAAGATTTGTATTTGCGAGATGAAGGAGAGATTATGAGACAACCAAATATTATTTTACTTATGACAGACCAGCTCCGCGGCGATGCTCTGGGCTATGCGGGACACCCGGACGTAAAGACTCCCTACCTGGACACCCTGGCCTCCCGGGGCGTTGCCTTTGACCGGGCCTACAGCGCCTGCCCAAGCTGCATCGCCGCCCGCGCCGCCCTCCACACCGGCATGGAACAGAGCCACCACGGCCGTGTGGGATACGAGGACAGCATCCCCTGGCGGTATGAGCACACCCTGGCAGGCGAGCTCACAAAGGCCGGTTACTACACCCAGTGTGTGGGAAAGATGCATGTCCATCCCCTGCGCAACTATCTGGGCTTCAACAATGTCGATCTCCACGACGGCTACCTCCATGCGGCCAGGTACGGAAACGTGCCATACCGGGAGTCACAGCTTGTGGCGGACGACTATTTCTACTGGCTGAAAAAGGAGCTGGGCGCCGATGCCGATGTGACGGACACAGGCATTGACTGCAACAGCTGGGTGGCGCGCCCCTGGACCCACGAGGAAAAGTACCACCCCACCAACTGGGTGACAGACCGGTGTCTGGATTTTCTCCGCAGGAGAGATCCGGACCAGCCCTTCTTCCTGATGGCCTCCTACCTGCGGCCCCACCCGCCTTTTGATGCCCCCCAGTACTATTTCGACCTGTACCGGGACAAGGATCTGCGTCCGCCTTTTGTGGGCACCTGGGAGAGCGATGAGTATCTCCGCCGGGAAGGGCGTATCTTTGACTCCAAGACTGGCCCGGCTGACAAAGAGCTGATCCGCCAGGCACAGATCGGCTACTACGCCTGCATCACCCACCTGGACCACCAGATCGGCAGGCTCATCATGGCTCTTGTGGAGCAGGAAGTGTATGATGACACCATCATCCTCTTCACCTCAGACCACGGGGAAGAGCTCTGCGACCACCACATGTTCCGGAAATCCCGCCCCTACGAGGGAAGCTGCCGTGTTCCCTTCTTTGTCTGGGCCGGCAAAAATGTCCATCTGGATCTTAAGCCTTCCAGCGTGTGCCACGGCGTGGTGGAACTCAGGGACGTGATGCCCACCCTCCTTTCTGCGGCAGGGGCCGATATCCCGGACTCCGTGGACGGCAAAGATCTTCTGCCCCTCCTGTCCGATCCCTCCGGGTCCGTACGGCCATGGCTTCACGGAGAGCACTCCTACGGAGATTTCTCCAACCACTGGATCGTCACGGAGACTGACAAGTACATCTGGCACTCCGCCACAGGTCGGGAACAGTATTTTAACCTGAGGGAAGATCCCCATGAACTGACGGATCTGATAAACGAAAGCACAGCAAAAGAAAGGATTTCCTTTCTCCGGTCCTGCCTGATCGAGTCCCTGAAAGACCGGCCTGAAGGATTTACAGACGGAAAAGTCCTGATTCCCGGCAGGCCCTATCCGGAGACAATGGAGCACACCCGAAACATCTGAGCAGAGGAGAGGACCTATGAGTCACAGACAATACGCTATCAAGCCCACAAACATTGACAAGCTGAATGCCCGTCTTCTGTCCGTTTCTCTGTCCAAGGACGAAAAGGACTGGCAGAGCGTTTTCCACACACATCATTTCACCGAGCTTTTCTTCGTGGTAAACGGGGAGGGGAACTTCCTCTTCCACGACGAAAAGTATCATATCCGAACGGGGGACCTGGTCATCATCCCCCCATACATGGAACACACGGAACAGTCTATCAAGGGCACTCCACTGGAGTACTATGTCATCGGAGTGGAGGGCATCTCCTTCCAGCCGGCAAACAAAAAAACCTGCGTACAGGTCTTCTGTAATTTCAGCAATAAGTCTCTGATCGCAGACCTCTTTGCGCAGATGCTCTACGAGGTGAGGAATCCCTCCTACGGTTCTGACAAGATCTGCCAGGATCTGCTGGAGATCCTGATCCTGCGCATCGTCCGCTATCAGCACGTGATCCCGGTGCCCATCACCTCCACCTACATGACAAAGGAGTGCGCCCGGATCAAAGAGTATCTGGACATCAACTACTCAGATCCCATCACGCTGGACACGCTGACAGAGCTGACCCACATGAACAAGTACTACATGGCTCACTCTTTCGCCAAGTACACCGGCCAGTCACCCATCCAGTACCTGAACCAGCGGCGGATGGAAGCTGCCTGCACACTGCTGAAGGACACGGACCACTCCATCTCTTCCATATCGTCTACGGTGGGCTTTTCTTCTCAGTCCTACTTTACCCAGGCTTTCCGCAAAAAGTACGGCATGACGCCCATCAAGTACCGGCAGCAGCACGCCGACGGCAGCCGTTCAAACGCAGGAGGGGGCATCTAAACAAGATGCCCCGCCATGTACTCCAGCCGTCCTATGGATTCCGCAAAGAACTTCTGGTACGTCTCACAGTAATAATTTCTCATCTTGCCCTCTTCCGGGAAGCAGTCCCTGCGGCAGCCGCCCCGGCACAGAGGATACCATCTGCAGGCCCGGCATCTGTCGTCCCGCCTGTCCGCCTCCTTGAAAAAAGGATGTCTCTTACTCCCGGCCTCTTCCGCCGCTATCTTCTGCAGTTTCACAAAGTCCGTATCCGGATCTTTCAGATTTCCCATCTGCCATGCGTCCAGCGCGTAAAAGTCACAGGGATAGACGGTCCCGTCGCTCTCCACCACGTTCTGCATGCTGCATCTGCCGTACATGCTGCAGGCCTCCGGCTGTCCGCCCCGGAGCATGGCCACATAGTTTTCAAACTGCCGGATGTACACCGGACGCCCCGCCATCCTGTCCTGACACCATAGGTCAAAGAGGGTCCCCAGAGCCTCCCCGTACATTGTGGGGGTCAGGGAGAAGGACGCCTCACCCCGCACTGTGCCCAGGGGATCCAGGCAGGGGATGTACTGCTGATGGTCAAAGCCCTTCCGCATGAAAAACCGGTAGATGGCTCCGATCCGGGGGGCTGTCTGGGCATTCAGCACGCAGAGCACATGGAAGGGGATCCCCAGTTCACGCATACGCTCCGCGCAGGCAAAAACCCTGGAAAAGGTTCCCTCTCCCGCCCGGTCCTTCCTGTTCTCGTCATGGGTCTTCCGGACACCGTCCAGGGAAAGTCCCACAAGGAAATTTTTTTCTTTCAAAAACTCAAACCATCTCTCATCCAGCCTGTTCCCGTTTGTCTGTATGGTGTACACCGCCTCCTGATCCGGCCTTTTTCTCTCCTCCACATATGCTGTAAAGTCTTCAAAAAAGGACAGACCTGCGAGTGTCGGCTCTCCCCCCTGAAAGCCGAACACGCAGGTCTGCGATGCCGCCAGTGCCTTGTCCACAACCGCGCGCATGGTCTCCCGGCTCATTTTCCCATGATCGCCCACAGCGCGGTTTGCTGCCTCATCCTTGTAAAAGCAGTAAGTGCAGTCCAGGTCACAGGCAGAGGAGACTGGCTTGATGAGAAGCTGAAGCTCTCTCATCTTTGTTTCTCCTTTATATCTTTTTCATCTTTTTCTTTTTAAATCTCGTACCAGTAGATACCGTTTGCCTCCAGGTCAAGGTCAAAACTTGTGCCGTCTCCCTTGTACACAGTCGTGCTCTGGGGCTCGTAGGTATTGTTTACAACGCAGTACTTTCCGTTCTTCACATAGGCATGCACTTCCACATTGTAGTTGGTGCTGAACCATTTGTGCAGCTCGCCCTCATCGTGGGATGCCCACAGGATGGAGCGGTACAGGAGACGGCTGTTCTCAAAGCTGTAGGGAAGTCCGCTGATGTAGACGCTGCGTCCCTTGCCAAAGTCATTGACAGCCAGCTGTACTTCTTTGTCATTCTGCTTCAGGATCGTAGTTCCCTCGTAAGCGTAAATATTTTTCTTTCCTTCACCGAAATCGATGTCGCCTTTGCAGTCCTCTGTGATGAAATGCTCGTGCTCATCCCAGTTATATTTGTCCACATTCAGAGTAAAGCCATTCTCTTCCTCCACGCCCATGACTGTGGCCAGCTGGAAGAAATGTCCTTCATGCTGGTGCGCTGCCGGCTCGCCGACACCGATGAAACCGCCGCCGTTGTAAATAAATTTCTTTACAGCAGTGATGATCTTCTCGTCTGTCCAGTTCTCTCCTCCGGTGTAGGCTGTATCTGCATCGCCCACGTTCAGGATCACGTCAATGTCATCCAGTATCTCCGGGTTGCTGCGGATATCGTCAAAGCTGATCCACTTCACATCGAACGGCGCTCCGCTGAGGGCCTCGATGATGCCTGCGTAGGAGTAGTTCTGCTTATAGTAGATGGCGTGGTGCACCATGTGGTTGCCCCATGCTCTCATTTTACCCCAGCAGTTCAGGACCGCCACTTTCTTCACGCAGTAGGGAGTGGTTCCCTTAATGTTGTCGTACAGTGTGCGGAACTCCTGGCACACGCTCTCCACATAGTCGATAAAATCCGGGAACTGCATAGCCAGCTTCAGGTATCCGCCGTAGCCGATCCGATCGATAGGGCTTCTCAGGATGGCGCGCCTTGCTGTCACCCAGTTGATCTTCGCCTCCTTCACCGGGTCTCCTCCCTCGTGGAATGTATCCGGGAAGAAGTAGGGAAGAAGACGTCCCTCTGTGTACTTCACGCCCTTGATATCGCTGATCAGACGCAGGGTAGATCCATTTCCAACGCTTCCTACAACCGCGTCAATCCCAACATTCTTGAACTCGTCCATGAAAGGCTCCATGCCGATCCAGTGGTCGCCCAGGAACATCATGGCTTCCTTGCCGCACTCGTGGGTGATGTCCACCATCTCTTTTGCCAGCTTTGTCACTTCTCTTCTCTGGAAATCCTGGAAATCCCGGAATTCCCTGGAGGGGATGCGGTAGGTGTTGTTCATGTAGCCCTGGTCGATGATGTACTCGGGACGGAACTTGTAGCCCACTTCCTTCTCAAACTGCTCCAGGATGTAGGGGCTCACAGATGCGGAATATCCGTACCAGTCTACATATTTCTCCCTGGCCAGCTCATCAAAGATCAATGTGAACTGGTGGAAGAAAGTGGTGTAGCGGATCACATCCACGTGAGGGTTCTCCGCGATGAACCTGCGCAGACGCTCCATGGAGTAAGCCTTTGTCTTTGGCTGGCGCACGTCAAAAGTGATCTGCTTCTCAAAATTGGTCCAGCCGTTTGTCACTGCATTGTACATATGGACCGGATCCCACATAATGTAGGCCAGGAAGCTGACTGTGTAGTCGTGGAAGGCCGCTGCGTCATGGATGGTCACATCCCCGGTCTCCCCGTCATAGCTCCATTTTTCCACCGGCACGACTTCCCCTGTGGTGCGGTCGATGACTTCCCACCATCTGGTGATATCATCATGGTCGTTCACTTTCAGCATATCCGGGTAGAGATGGTTCATCAGGTGGATGGAAAGCTCGCTCTCCACCGCTGTGTAGAACGGCGTCATGATGTACATCTGCTGGATCTCGTCCGGATTGGCCTTGGCCCATGCATTGTCCTTTCTTGTTGTGTAATATGTGGAGTAAACCTTCGCGTCCACGTTCTTCAGCTCTTCCGGATAATCCGTCCCGTCACAGTCACGGATAGCATCGGCTCCCCAGCGCTCTACCAGCTCCAGTGTCTCCGGCACAACGTCAACGTCTGTAGGTATCGTAACTCTTCCTTTTGTCTGCTCCTTCACTTTTTTCTCCTTTCTCTCATACAATCGTTTTTAGTTTCTTTCCCTGCACAGTCTTTGTACATTTTACTTAAAGTAAGCATATTCGAAAATAGGAAATCCGTCAATTTGCATGTTGCTTACATTTTTAGGATTCTTGCTTTGATTAGAAAGCGCAGACCATTGTTACTAAAATCGTAATCAAAAAAACCAGATGCTCCGCATCAGCCAATCGGAACATCTGGCTCTCTCTTTTATTAAAATTCCTTATTCTTCGCAATCAGCACAGACTGGCTTCCCATGTTCACCACGATCTCTCCATCGATCACGTGAATCTCGTCGAACTCCATGGTGTACCCCTCCTCATAGGAGTAAATCACCCTCCTCATGCTGCTCTTCATGGGCACGCCGATCACCCACACCGGCACCCGCACTTCCCGCAGCTCACTGCTGTGGTTGATGACAATGACAAACTGATCCGTGTCGTTAAACCTCCCGTAGGCCAGGACATTGTCCTGCTTCACCAGCCACTGGAGGGAACCTGTGCGGAACACCTCGTAATTCTTGTGTATGCGGATCAGCTCCCTGTGGTAGTCAATGAGTTCCTGATCTTCCTTTCCCCAGGGGTAGGTCCTTCTGCTGTCCGGATCTGTAAACCCGCACAGCCCCGCCTCGTCGCCATAGTAGATGGTGGGCGCTCCCACCCAGGTCATCTGGATGGCCACCGCCTCCCGCATCACAGGCAGGCTCACATACTCCTCCGCCTTCTCCGGCCCCAGGCTGCCGATTCTTCCCACCATATGATTGGTTCTTGTCAGGAACCGGGAGTGGTCGTGGTTGGACAGCTCATTCATGGCCACCTGCTGAGAGGGAGTGAGCATGTGGGACATATGGTGAAAAATAGAGCGCACAAAGCTGTCCGCGTTACCGTGGAGCTCCTCCCTGTCCTCATCACTGTGCTTCTCCATCCCGGTCAGGAACCAGGTAACAGGCTCCATGAAGGCGTCATAGTTCATAACAGAGTCCCACTCATCCCCCGCAATCCACTCTTTCGGGTCCCCATAGTGTTCCGCCAGGATCAGCGCATCCGGTTTGGCCTTCTTGACCTCACGCCGGAATTTCTTCCAGAACTCGTGATTGTACTCTATGCTGTGCCCCAGATCCGCCGCCACGTCCAGTCTCCAGCCGTCCACATTGTAGGGGGGAGACACCCATTTGCGTCCGATCTCCAGTATATAGTCCTCCAGCTCCTTTGAACCCTCGTAGTTGAGCTTAGGCAGAGTATCATGCCCCCACCAGCCGTCATAATTTCCGTTGTAGGGCCAGTGCTCGTCTCCGCTCTGGAAAAATTCAAAGAAATCCCGGTAGGGGCTGTCCGCGGAGACATAGGCTCCCTTTTCATACCCCTCCTGGCCCTCGTAGATCCGTTCCCGGTCCATCCACTTGTTAAAAGAACCACAATGGTTAAAAACGCCGTCGAGGATGACTTTCATTCCCCTCCTGTGAAGCTCCTCCACAAGCTTGATAAAAAGCTGGTTGCTGGCTTCCAGGTTTTTCCTGTCCGTCACCCTCTTCTGATATTTCGTCGCATATACATTTTCCTTCACGCCCACCGGGAGAGGCTCCCCGCCGTCCTCTACGATGACACCAAAATGCGGGTCAATGTAGTCGTAGTCCTGGATATCGTACTTGTGGTTGGACGGTGAGACAAACAGGGGGTTAAAATAGATGACCTCCACTCCCAGATCCTGGAGATAATCCAGTTTCTCCATGACGCCCTTCAGGTCACCTCCGTAGAAGCGCCGCACGTCCATGGCCGCCGGGTATTCATTCCAGTCCTTCACATGTTCCACAGGTTCTCCGATATAGATGTACTCTCCGTCTTCCACATCGTTGGATGGATCTCCATTGCAGAAACGGTCCACAAAGATCTGGTACATGACCGCGCCCTTGGCCCAGTCGGGGGTACTAAATCCAGGAGCGATCTGGAACTCATACTCCTCGATCTTCTCCCTGGTGGCGCCAAACTGGTTATAATACCAGACTTTCTCCCCGGCGCGCACCCTGAAGCTGTAGTACAGATTCTCTTCACCAAGCTCCAGGGACACTGCATAGTAGTCAAACACCCCGGATGTGCTCCGCTTCTCCATCTCGTACTCTCTGCCGCCCGTCAGCAGGCAGACACTGTCCGCATCGCCTGCTCCGGTGCGGAACTGCAGTGTGACCTGCTGTCCTGGCAGTGGTTCCGGCGGGAAAACGTAATTTCCTGTTCCGTCGCAAAATAATGCATGTATGTTCATTCTATCGCCGCCTGACTTTATATTTCTGAAACCTCAATCCCTTCAAATAAGGACTCGAATTCCTCTCTTGTTATCTTTTCCTTCTCAAGGAGAAGCTCTGCGCACTTCTCCAGCACATTCTGGTATTTCCGGATAATATATTTGGCCCTTCTGTAGCACGCATCAATGATGTCTTTGACCTCCTGGTCAATGGTGCTGGCCACCTGCTCGCCGTATCCTCTTGAGGTGTGGGCCAGATCTCGGCCAATAAACACCTCATCGTTGTCATTGTCATAATTGACAAGCCCCAGCTTCTCGGACATACCGAATTTTGTGACCATGGATTTGGCAAGGCTGGTTGCCTGCTTGATATCCTGGGACGCTCCGGTGGTGATGTCGTCGAAGATCTCCTCCTCTGCCACCCGGCCTCCCAGAGCCACTGTGATATCCTGGAGCATCTTGCCCTTTGTGTTGAACATCTCATCCTTCTCTGGCAAAGGCATGGTGTAGCCGGCTGCCCCCGTCCCTGTGGGGATGATGGACACACTGTACACAGGCCCCACATCCGGCAGGACGTGGAAGAGGATGGCGTGGCCCGCCTCGTGGTAGGCTGTGATCTTCTTCTCCTTGTCTGAGATGACGCGGCTCTTCTTCTCCGCTCCGATGCCCACCTTCACAAAGGCCTTCCTGATATCTGACTGCTGCAGGTAGACTCTGTTCTCCTTGGCCGCCAGGATAGCCGCCTCGTTGAGCAGGTTTTCCAGGTCCGCACCCGTAAATCCGGCTGTGGTCTGGGCGATCTGCTTCAGGTCCACATCGTCTCCCAGGGGCTTGCCCTTGGCGTGCACCTTCAGGATCTCCTCCCTTCCCTGCACGTCCGGCCGCCCCACGACCACCTTCCTGTCAAAGCGGCCTGGCCTCAGGATAGCCGGATCCAGGATATCTACACGGTTGGTTGCAGCCATGACGATGATGCCTTCGTTGACGCCAAAGCCGTCCATCTCCACAAGGAGCTGGTTCAGCGTCTGCTCTCTCTCATCGTGGCCGCCGCCCATGCCGGTTCCCCTTCTGCGGGCAACCGCATCGATCTCATCAATGAAAATGATGCAGGGCGCATTTTTCTTGGCGTCCTCAAACAGGTCGCGGACACGGGACGCTCCCACGCCCACGAACATTTCCACAAAGTCGGAGCCGGAAATACTGAAGAAGGGAACCCCCGCCTCCCCCGCCACGGCCTTTGCCAGCAGAGTCTTTCCTGTCCCCGGAGGGCCCACCAGGAGCACGCCCTTGGGAATTCTGGCTCCCACCTGGATATATTTCTTCGGCGCCTTCAGGAAATCCACGATCTCCTCCAACTCCTCCTTCTCCTCCTGCAGGCCTGCCACCTGGGCGAAAGTGATCTTCTTATCCTGCTCCGTACTCATCCTGGCCCGGCTCTTGCCAAAGCTCATAGCCTTCGCGTTAGCCCCGCCGTTCTGTCTGTTCATCATGAAGAAGAACAGGAAAAATGCCGCCAGTATGAGGAGCACCGGGAAGATGTTTGTCATAAACCAGTTTTCCTGGGGCACATCTCTGAGCGTGTAGTCCACGCCGTGCTCAGCCAGATAATCCTGTGCCTTGTTGACGTCAGAGACGTAGACCAGCTTCGCCTCGTCCCCCTCCTGGGCGTCATTTACCGTCACCTCCAGCCGTCCTGTCGGCACATTCCGGTTCTGGATGATGGTCACCTCTGAAATCTCTTCATTTTCCACCAGGCTCTCAAAATCCTGGTATGTGATCTGCTTATCCCGCTGATCGATCTGATTGGTGAACCAGAGCGCTGCAAACAGCAATATCACGCACACAAGCAGTGTGGCGCCGCTCAGGCCCCTGCCTCTTTTATCGTTCAAATCTCTGCTGCTCCTTTCTACTCCACACCTTCCACAACTCCGATGTAGGGAAGGTTTCTGTATTTCTGTGCATAGTCAAGGCCGTATCCCACGACAAATTCATCCGGGATGTTAAAGCCCACATAGTCCACTGTCACCGGCTTCACTCTCCGCTCCGGCTTGTCAAGAAGCGTGCAGAGTTTCATGCTCCTGGGCCCTCTCTTCTCCAGAATCTGGATCAGGTAGGACAGCGTCCGCCCGGAGTCAATGATATCCTCCACAATGAGCACATCCTTGCCCTCCAGCGGCTCATCCAGATCCTTGGCAATCTTCACCACGCCGCTGGACGCCGTTCCATCGCCATAGCTGCTGACACTCATGAAATCCATGGAAACCGGGACTGTGATCCTCTTGGCCAGCTCACACATAAAAAACACGCCGCCCTTGAGGACGCAGATCAAATGCACATGCTTTCCCGCATAGTCCTCGCTGATCTGTTTTCCCAGCTCACACACTCTCTTCTCAACTTCTTCTTCTGACACAAGCTCTCTGATTGTCTCTGCCATCGTATTTTCCTCCCTTGTCTGTCGTGACTTCATCTATCCTTATTTCAAGTATCTTCCTCGTCTGTCCGGTCACCTCGTACCCCAGCCCTCCCCGATATCCGATCACCCACAGGATGCGGCTGCCGTCCGCCGCCAGAAGGATGCTGTCCCTCTCCTGTGACGGGATCTTCTCATTGATAAAATACCGGTTGAGCTTCTGCCTGGCCCCATCCCTGTCTATCACAAGATAGTCGCCGGGGCGGCGGGTCCTGATAATAACACTATTTTTTATTATATCATAATCAAACCATTTCGTGTAGGGTGTTTTGGGAATTGCCTCCTCTATCGGGCCTTCTATGTCCGCCGGGTCCAGGATGCGCATCTTTATCTTCCCGCTCACCCCTTCTCTTTGGTCCTCCCCAGGGGCCTGCCAGTCCGCACTGACCACCCGCACCCCCTCGTAGCACCGAAACGCCTTCATCCCATAGGGGAGGCTGAGCCTTCTGCCCACCTGCCTGTCAAATAGTTCCTCCAGATCCTCGAAGTGGACGGTCTCCAGATCCTTTTCCCTGCCGCTGACCTGCCCCAGCACCCGCTTTAAAAGGTAGGGCCGCAGCGCCCTGTCTGTCCCGGCAAATCCCGGGCCGTCTATGACCACTTCTCTCCCCCGGCCATCCGCTCCTGTCCGAAGGGTGGTCAGGCGGGCAGCCGCCTCCCCGGTCTGCCTCTCCACGTACTCCCAGAGCTGCGCCATCTGCTCCGCAGTCCCGCACACGTGATCCACGAACCTGGGATTGACCTGCTCCTCCATATATGGAATTATATGATTGCGGATACGGTTCCGTGTATAAGTATCCTCATAATTTGTGGCATCCATACAATAAGAAATATTTTTTTCAGCCAGGAACTCCTCGATCTCCTCCCTGGACACCTCCAGGAGGGGACGGATGTATTTCCCGGAACAGGGTCGGATCCCCCCCATCCCTCGCAGGCCGGTGCCCCGGGCCAGATTGAGGAGCACAGTCTCGGCATTGTCGTTTTTGTGGTGCGCCAGGGCGATCCTGTCGGCGCGCCACCTCCCCGCAGCCTCCTCAAAGGCCCGGCGGCGGGCAGCGCGCCCCGCCTCCTCCTGGGTCATCCCTTCCTCCCGGGCCATCCGGCACACATCCACGTGCACGGTCTCCAGGGGGACCTCCCAGCTTTGGCACAGCTCCTCTACGTAGGCCTCGTCCGCCGCGGCGGCCTCCCCCCGGATGCCGTGGTTCACGTGGACGGCCCGTATCTCCAGGTCATACTCCTTTTTCAGCTCCAGAAGCACACAAAGCAGGCATACGGAGTCCGCTCCTCCCGATATGCCTGCTATGACTACATCTCCTTTATCCAGCATCCCATGCGCCCGCGCATAGTCCCTTATCTTTTCATACATGTCCTTTTCCCTCTGCCCCAGGGCAGGCCTCTTCGCCGTCTATCAAATATATGATGTTGGGGTCAAAAGCCCCCAACTACGATGCCTACGGATTGTTCCGTGCTGCGCACTCTCACAATCCTACCCAATATTCGCATATCGTGGGATATACATCCCACTTTTATGCTCATATCGGGGCGGGTCCCAAGGTCTTTCACCCACTTATGAGCAAGCTCATGTGGGCTTAGACCTTTTGACTTTTGACCCTGGCATCAAATATATAATACTATAAATAATCCGGAGAAAAAATGCAAGCTCTCCCGCACTTTCCAGCCTTTCCGCGCTTTCCTGCCTTTCTATGCTTTCCTGCCGCCTCATACCTTCCACAGCCCCACTGCCAGAATGGTCATATCATCCGCCGGCACCTCCCCGGACATCTCCAGCACCTGCTCCAGCAGATAGTGGGCCAGCTCTCCGGGATTGCTGATGCTGGTGCCCCCGATAAGGGCCGACAGCATAGCCTCCTGGTTCCCCACCGGCAGAGCGTCCAGCACCCCGTCCGTCACCATGATGACAAAATCCCCGTCCGCAAGCTGCCGGCAGGTTCTCTGGATCTCCAGCTCCTGGAGGACTCCTATGGGGAGGGTCGTGGAGCTGATCTTCTCCACCCCGCCTCCGGTCCGTATAAAGGTGGTGGATGCCCCCGCCTTCATGAGCTCACAGGTTCCCTGATACAGGTCGAAGACGCACATGTCCACCGTGGAAAAGCACAGCTCCTCTCTGCCTGCCACCAGGGCTGTGTTCATCATCTGGACGGCGGTCTGGGGCGGAAACCCTGCCTCCAGCAGCTCCTCCAGCATTTCCACCACCATGGCGCTCTCCTGGAAAGCGTGCTCCCCGGAGCCCATGCCGTCGGAGAGGACCACCCCCTCTTTCCCGCCGGGCAGCTGGGTCATGGCAAAGGTGTCCCCGGAGATCTTCTGACAGCCCTTCCCGATCTTGGCCACCCCCTGGATCGTCTGAAAGGCAGGCCCCTCCATAAACACGAGGGTGCCATAGTTCTCCGTGACCACCGGGCACTCCCCCTTCACCAGCAGCATCTGCCGCCCCAGGCTATAGGACAGCGCCTCCGCCGCCTCCCTGGAGGCCACACACTGTCCCTTGGGCGCCCGAACCGTGAGATGAACCTCGTACCTGCCCTGCTTTGTCACGAAAAACACGCTGGACAGAAGCTTCAGCCCTCTCTTCTTCAGCTGGGCCTTCACCTTTCTCTGCAGATGATCATCCACGCAGATCCCCGCGTCCAGCTCCCGGGCCGCGTGCTGTACAAGATCCGCGAAGGCGTTCATGGACGCGGCGCATCCCTCCCGGTTCAGCACCAGCTTCCGGTTCCACACCATTTTCTGCTTCTCCGCCTGAAATACCTCCAGGGTCTCCCGCAGGAAACGGGGCGCCTTCACGCACTGTTTCTGGATCTTTCTCTTCAGCTCCACATTCAGCTCCGCCCCGTACTCCTCGGCGGCGGCCATGATCTCGTAGACCATCTGCCTTGTCCTCTCCCTGCCCTCTCCCAGGCAAATACTCTTCCTCTCGCAGCCCTGGCAGACCTTCTCCGAGACAGCGCAAAGCATCTCGTCGATCTCCTCGCCCGTCAGCGTCCGGCGTCCCTTTTCCAGTCCCAGAAACGTCTCCGACAGGTGCTTCAGGGACCCGGCAAATTTGTCCATCTGTATCACATAGGGATTGACAAAAAGCTCCCTCTCCTTAACCTCGCTCATCTCGATACTCCCCCGCGCCCCAGGGAGCCCGACAGGGCCTCCCGGGAAACAAAAAAGCTTTGGGACTCTTTCCCAAAGCTTTTCTTTTGCATACTTATTTTTGTTCTTATTTTGATTTGAAAATGATCTCGTTCTCATGGACCAGCCCCAGCTTATCCTTCGCTATCTGCTCCACGTACTCGTCTGTACCTACGTACTCTTCCAGCTTCTCGATCTCCTCCGCGCGGTCCTTCTCTGCCTGGATGTCCTTCTCCAGCTCCTGCTCCTGCTCTATGTAGGCGCTGTTCTTGGCCCGCAGCTCAATGCTGCTCACCGAGACAATGACCGCCAGGAGCAGGATCACCGCACTGATGCCCAGCATGCTTCTCCTGTGCTGCTGCACCTGTTTTTTCCGGCGTCTTGCCCTGTTCTTTTGTTTGATACTTCCCATATTAATTACTCACCCATCTTGCCAGCTGTGTCACTGGTTATTATCTTTAATCTTATCTTTTTTCTCCCGTTTATTCAACCATTTTCACCGAATTTTCCCATTCTTTTCGCATACAATTTTTTTCGCAATTTTCCCGGAATTTTCGACATGCGGGAGAAAAAAAAGCTTCCCAGCACAACACCTAGTATAAAATACCACCTGATGCTACCACTAGTGGTATGGTGAATTTGCACAAACATGTAGAGCGCCGTCCCCAGCCAGAAAAAAAGGTCCTCCGCAGCAATGGCCGCCGGGGTGTGGCGGATGATCCTCCGCAGCGCGCGCAGGCACGTGTAGACGCTGCACACGGTCATTCCCGTCAGCACTGCCTCCAGGAATGAAAGGCCTTCCACCTCTATCCCGTACATGCGTCACCTGAACAGCCTGCTCAGTATATTTTCTCCGGTCTTGGCTGCCGGGTGCACCTCCGAGTAGGCCACGCTGTCTATGGTTCCGGACAGATCCACCTCCCCCTTCTCCAGGCTCAGCCTGTTCACATGCAGGTCAGAGCCCTTGACCATGAGCATCCCCTGCTCGGTCTCCAGGAGGATCTCGTTTAAGTCAAAGGAAAGGACGTCCAGGACGCCTGTCACCAGGCTGGTCTTCCGGTTATTCACAACAAGCTTGTGCGCTCCCCGCGCCTGTTTTTCTTCCATTGCCATCACAACCTTTCTTGATAATCATATGAAAGGCTGTCTGAGATTATTACAGATATTTGAACAGATCCTTGGCCTCCTCCTTTTTGGACGTGTCCTTTATGTCGAGAACCTCCACTTTTACGGCCTTTGTGCCGAACTGGATCTCGATGACATCTCCCGGCTTTACCTTCGTGGACGCCTTGGCCGTGGCCCCGTTTACCAGAACCCTGCCCGCGTCGCAGGCCTCGTTGGCCACAGTGCGCCTCTTGATCAGCCTGGAAACCTTCAGAAATTTGTCAAGTCTCATACTTCACCTTCCTCTCCCCCTGATCTCCGGGGGCCTGCTGCCTCGCGCTCCCCGCTATCGCAAAACGGCACTACAGCCTTCTCCCGCCGCAGTGCCGTCTTCTATTCCGAAGTATCCGTCAGAATGAGTCTGCGCACATCCTGTCAGATATTCTACATAAATCGCAACAAGCCCTATGCGTTTACAGCATCCTTTAAAGCCTTTCCGGCTTTGAACTTCGGAGCCTTGCACGCCTCGATCTTCATTGTCTGGCCTGTCTGAGGATTTCTTCCCTCTCTTGCAGATCTCTTGCTCACTTCAAATGTACCGAAGCCTACAAGCTGTACCTTCTCCTCTTTCTTTAACTCCTCTGTCACCACATCGACAAAAGCCTTTAAAGCCTTCTCAGCATCCTTCTTGGATATCTCTGCATTTTCAGCAATAGCTGCTACTAATTCTGTTTTGTTCATGGAAAACTCCTCCTTCGACTTATGATAGAACCCTTATCTTATTCTATTCAGCATATTATGCGTCCTGCTCGTATCCCGCAGGGCCGGCGGGACGTCTTTCAATAAAGTTATACAGGTTTTCCCTTTGTTTGTCAAGGGAAAATCCCCGAAAAACCCGGTATTTTCAAGGTTTCCGGGGCTTTTACAGAGAAAATGAAAACAGCTGCTTAAGGAACCTGCGCTTCTCCTCCGTCTGCGCCACCACCGTCTTCAGCTTCTCCACATTTTTCGCCGGGATCCAGGCCTTATTGGAACAGTAGTAGGAGTCCGCCAGCTTCCAGAATTTTTCCGGGTAAATGAGGCGCACCTTCAGGTACTCCACCTCCGCCTCCGCAAGGGGTCGTATGGCGCTGTAGGCGTCCAGCATGTGGTTTCCCGTCTTTACGTTCCACCCGTGCTTCTCCATGGCTTTCCGCAGGAAATAGTAGAGATCCTCCATCTGGATGCCCACCCTGCACCTGTCAAAATTGGTGGTGGCATATCCGCCCGCCATGACAAGGATATTGTGATAATTATAATCCCCGTGGATCATGGTATTATTCTGCACAGAGTCCTTCCATATTTTCCCAAAATCCAGGCGCTCCAGCTCCCCCGAGGCCCCCAGGGCCCACTCGAACATCCCCTCAAAGCACCGCAGGAATTCCAGCTCAAACTCCCCTTTTGGCGACTGCGCTCTCATAAAGCGGCGGATCTTTTTCAGCTCCCGGTTGTGTCTGTCATACTCCTTTTTCAGCCCCTCCGGCTCCCCGGGAGAGCCGTCCTCCTCCGCCTCCGGGCAGGGCGGTACCTGCCGCATAAACCGGTGCAGGTGGGCCAGATTAGCAGTCCCCTCCAGGAGCTCCCGGCTTTTCCGGATATCGCACTCCCGCCCTCTGAACCACTGCTTCAGTATATAGGTCCGCCCCTCGGGGGAGGTGGAGAGAAGGTCGCCCTCGCAGTTGGCCACAGGCAGGTCTGTCCGCATACTCCCCTCCCGGTACAGATGGAGTCCCACATGCCGCATCAGGAGGGCATGACGCCTGGACACCCCCGCCTCCCGGAGCAGAAAAAGTCCCTGGTCTGTATCACAAAAAAACGCACCCCTTGTTTTGCGGGTGCTCTTTACATTGATTGGATATTGCTCCAATATACTCAATTCGTAATCCTGCATATTACCGTCCCCTGCACTCTTCCAATATCATGTTCTGTTTAATGTATGACAGCGGAGACGGTAATATGCCTGTTCCTCTTTTACTTCTTTTTCTCTTTCGCCAGAGCCAGCAGCCTCTCCTTCCCGTTGAGCTCCGGCTCCCGGATCACGTCCTCCAGGAGCCCCTGAAGGATCTCCCCCAGCTCCTTTCCCGGCCGGAAGCCGGCCTCTATGAGATCCCTGCCGTTGACCGCCAGGTCCTTCAGCGTGACGCAGTCGCGGCGTTCAAGAGCCTCCCTGTAGAGTCTCTCCACCCCCTCTATGTCCGCCAGCTTCTCCTCCCGGCGGTACGGGCTCTGGGCCAGCACGTCCGCCCGGCGCACCTCCAGGTACAGGGGGAAAAGATCCAGGCCGATCCGGTTCATAGCCCTCCTCACGTATTTCCCCTGGACCGGCATCCGGTAATCATGGTACTTCACAAGGGTCGCCACGTTTTTCAGCGTCTCATTGTCAAACTTCAGGCGGCGCATGACCTCCCTCGTGATCTCCTCGCTGCGCAGGGCGTGCTTTTTAAAGTGGGCAGTCCCCTCCTCATCCACAGTCTTCAGATCCGGCTTCCCCATGTCGTGAAACAGCATGGTGAGCCGCAGCACCTTGTCCGGCCGCACGTTCAGAAGAGCGTGGAGAGTGTGCTCACCTACCGTGTACATGTGGTGAGGCGTCTCCTGGGTGGTGGCCATGATCCTGTCGAACTCCGGCAGGAACCAGGCGGTAATCCCCAGCTCCCAGGCGGTTCGAAGCATATCCGGCCTGCCGGACAGGAGGATCTTCAGAAGCTCCGTCTGGATCCGCTCCGCGCTGATCTTCTGCAGCGTGGGGGCCAGCGCGCGCATCCCCTCCCGTGTCTCCTCCTCCAGTTCAAAGCCCAGCTGGGCCGCAAAGCGAACGCCCCGCAGGATCCGCAGGGCGTCCTCCTGAAACCGCTCCCTGGCGTTACCCACACAGCGGATCACGCCCCGCTCCAGATCCTCCAGGCCGCCAAAGATGTCCACCAGCCCCTCCTCGTCGCTGTAGGCCATGGCGTTGATGGTGAAGTCCCGGCGCAGCAGATCCTCCCGCAGATTTCTCGTAAAGGTCACCTCCGTGGGGTGGCGGCTGTCCTCGTAGGCTCCGTCAATCCGGTAGGTGGTCACCTCAAAGCCCTCCCCCTCCAGGAGCACGGTCACGGTCCCGTGCTGGATCCCGGTGTCAAAGGTTCTGGAAAACAGCTCCTTTGTCTGCTCCGGCAGAGCGGAGGTGGTGATGTCCCAGTCCCCGGGCTCCCTCCCCAGGATGGAGTCCCGGACGCACCCGCCCACGGCCCAGGCTTCAAAGCCCGCGCCCCGCAGCGTGCGGATGATCTCTTTTACCTTGTCCGGCATGGAAATGTATATCTTTCTGGCGCCATTCATATCTATCAGTCCTTTACCCTCTGTTATCATGTCTCTATCATAGCCCATTTCCCGTTTTAGGCGCAAGACAAGGGGCGGAAGTTTTTGTCCTTCCGCCCCTGTATCCTGTCTTTTCTGTATGGTTTCTCCCGCTTTTTCCGGGCTCTGCCCAGGAAAGCAAAAGGCGGGGATTAGTAGGATTTGCCCCAGTATGCCATGTGCTTGGCCGGCTTGCCGCACCAGATACACTTGTCGGAGATGAACTCCTCGTCCTCGATAAGGCATCTTGTGGCAGCGCCGCCTGTGGCGTACTTCACTTCGCCCTCGCACTCCGGATCTCCGCACCAGCAGGCCTTTACAAAGCCTCTGTTGGCCTTGAACTTCTCCACCATCTCATCCATGGTTGTGGCTGTGTCGATGTGGTCGTTCAGGAACTTCTCGGCCTTCTTGTACATATCCTGCTGGATGGTCTCCAGGATCTCACGCAGCTTTCCTGCGATCTCGTCGAGAGACACAACGATCTTCTCTCTTGTATCCCTGCGGACTACCACTACCTGGTTCTTCTCGATATCCTTCGGTCCGATCTCGATACGTGTGGGGATACCCAGCATCTCCTGCTCGGAGAACTTCCAGCCTGTGCTCTTGTCGGAGTCGTCGATCTTTACCCTGTATCCGGCTTTCTTCAACTCATCCAGCAGTGAGAAGGCGCGGTCCAGCACTCCCTCCTTGTGCTGTGCGATGGGGATGATGCGGCACTCTACAGGAGCCACGTGAGGCGGCAGAACCAGTCCGCTGTCATCGCCGTGAACCATAATGATGGCGCCGATACTTCTTGTGGACCATCCCCAGGATGTCTCGTACACGCTCTGGAGCTGGTTGTTCTTATCCAGGTACTTGATGCCGAAGGCGTCCGGGAAGCCGCTTCCGAAGAAATGGCTGGTGGCTGACTGGAGCGCCTTTCCGTCGTGCATCAGAGCCTCGATTGTGTAGGTGTCCTGAGCGCCGGCGAACTTCTCATGCTCTGCCTTTCTTCCGGACACGAAGGGGATCGCCAGCGTCTCTCTGTAGCAGTCCTCATATACGTGGAACATCTGGATGGTGCGGGCCTCTGCCTCCTCGTATGTGGCGTGGATCGTGTGTCCCTCCTGCCACAGGAACTCTCTTGAGCGAAGGAAGGGCCTTGTTGTCTTCTCCCAGCGAAGCACGGAGTTCCACTGGTTCCACACCTTGGGAAGGTCTCTGTAGGATTTGACAGTCTTTGCCCAGAGGTCGCAGAACAGTGTCTCAGACGTAGGACGGATGCAGAGGCGCTCCTGCAGTCTCTCCATGCCTCCGTGTGTCACCCAGGCTACCTCAGGCGCAAATCCCTCGATGTGATCTGCCTCCTTCTCCAGAAGACTCTCCGGAATGAGCATGGGCAGGCATACATTCTCCACACCTGTCTCCTTGAAACGTCTGTCCAGATCCGCCTGGATCAGCTCCCAGATGGCGTAGCCGTTGGGAAGGTAGTTCAGACATCCCTTTACGCTTGAGTAGTCGCACAGCTCAGCCTCCCGAACCACATCTGTGTACCACTGCGCAAAGTTCTCATCGCGGGAAGTGATATTTTTTACCAGTTTCTTTTCATTTGCCATGACTTTTTTCTCCTTTTTTTCTCGATTTTTCTGCGGAGGACTTCTGATCCTGGGAAATAAAAAATCGCCGGACCTCTCGTCTCCCCGAAAAAGGGACCGAAAAGTTCGGCGGTACCACCCTAATTAACTGCAGCCCTTCTGCAGTTCTCTCTGGCTGTCATTAACGCTGACATGACGCTGTATTTTCATACAGAGGCTCCAAGGTAGGTTCATGATACCCGTATACAGGGAACTCTCAGCCGCAGGATCCCTTCTCTGTGTGCACCGGTCTTACCATTACTATTCCTCTTCACTGCCAGTCCTGCCTTCCGCAGCCATCACTGCCGGCAGGTATGCTTTTGTCTGAATATATCAGTTAAACAGAATTTTAGCGAATACAGTTTTATTTGTCAAGGGGTGAATTTTCCGCCGGCCCATCTGCCTTGAGCCCCTGCGGCCGAAATGCTATAATAACTCCAAATTGTTTTATTACAAAAGGAAGGAGGGACTGAAAATGTCTCAGACCCACACCATACACCCACACCCGGGCCAGAGCCCCCAAAGCTCCTGGAGTATCCTCTACGAGGACGGGGACATCCTGGTCTGCGCCAAGCCCCACGGCCTGCCCGTCCAGAGCCGCCGGGCGGGCTCGCCGGACCTGGAGAGCCTGCTGAAGACCCATCTGGTCCGCCAGGGACAGAAGCCCTACCTGGCTGTCATCCACCGGCTGGACCAGCCGGTCTCCGGCCTTCTTGTCTTCGGGAAGACGAAAAAAAGCGCTTCCTCGCTGAATGCCCAGCTCACAGGCGGTTCCTTCGGGAAGCATTACCGGGCGCTTGTGGACTGCTGTCCGCCCGCCCCCTCCGGCACGCTCCAGGACTATCTTGTAAAGGACGGGCGCTCCAACACCTCCCGGGTCTGCTCTCCGGACACCCCCGGCGCAAAAAAGGCAGTCCTTGAGTACCGCACCGTCTCAGGGGAGTCCTCCTTTTTTCCGGACGCCAAGGAGGGGCAGACAGAGCTGGAGATCCACCTCCTGACGGGCCGTCACCACCAGATCCGGGTGCAGCTTGCCCACCTGGGATGTCCCCTGGCAGGGGACACCAAGTACAACCCGTCAGCCCTCTCCCCGGGCTCCTGGCAGGTGCTGAAGCTGTGCGCCTTCCGGCTGGAATTTCTCCACCCGGTCACCGGAAAGAAAATGCAGTTCTGCCTGGAGCGGGACGTGTAAGCCCCCCTTACCCGTCGATGGGCTCCTGCTCCAGGGCCGCGAAAAAGAGCTCGTAGGCGTCGTTCTGCCCGTCCAGGAGAGGAGAATTCTCTCCGCCGCCGTTGGTGCTCCTCTTGATCTCGGCGTAGAATTCCTCCCCCGCGTTCACCAGCTCCATCTCGTATATCTCATATCCCAGCTCCCGGCACTTCCGGCAGAAGGCCCCCAGGGGATCGTCCTCCTCCCTGGTGGCCAGCAGAGCCTCCTTGAGCTCCGGGTCCTGATGGGCCCTGTGCTGCAGCTCCTCCAGCATTTCCATTGTCGTTGCCATATCTATCTCTCCTTTCTGTCTCCCTCATCAGTCCTGTATCCGCACAGGCATTTCCAAATCCGTCCTCCAGAAAGCTGGAGGACCGCACGATAATAGGGCTCTGCCCGAAATACTCCAGTATGGAGCGGAACTTCTCCCGGATATTCGGGGGAAATTCACCTGCCAGCAGGGCCTCTCTGAGCTCCTTCGCCCGGCTGAAATAGCCCTCCTGGGTCCTCTGGGCAATCCGCAGCTCCCAGCAGCTGTTGGACACAATATAGGTGTAAAACACATCCGACCCAATGTAGAAAGAGTCATGGGGCTCCAGGTACGCCCCGCACCCGGGCAGCTCCTTCCGGACAATCTTTCGGGCCAGCAGCATCCCGCAGGCCTTGCCCCCTATGGAGCCGCTCCCCGCCATCCTGTCCCGGAGCAGGAAATAGTCCCTGGGCTCAAAATATTTCCTCAGCATCTCCTGGAGCCTGCTGTCCTTTGTCATAGTGCTCTCTATGATCTGCCGCTCCATATCCCCATTGAAATTTCCCTGCCGGCAGGCCATCCTGGCCGCGGAGAGGCTGTCGAAGACATAGAAAGCCTCCCTTCCATTTTCTGTGATACAGTTATAGATGTCAACCGTAAAAGCCTCAAAACCTTTATCCGGGTCAAACTCCCGGATCTTAAGTCCCGGCCGGGGTGCCAGCAGGGGCTCATGCCCGGCGAACTTCATATAGACAGTAGTCCGGCCGTCGGCGATGGCCCGCTCCGCAAAGGGCTCCGCAAAATACCGGAACTGGTCCAGGCTCTTTACCCTCCACACAACATTGTCCCCAAGCCGAATGTTGTCCAGAAGCCGGTCTACGTCCGGAAAACCGCTTAAAATCCTGTCAAACGCACTCATATTCTGTCCCTGCCTTCCCGCATCTGGCTATCTCCATCTTTTCATCTGCCATTCCACCTGCTGCCCTATGGCTGCCCCGGCCGCCTACGCCGGGGCGTCTCCCTTGGGCTGCCAAAAAGGCGCCGGGAAATCCCTCTCCGGATTTCCGCAGCGCCTTTGCTGTCCGCTGGTCACTCACACCAGCCTTCGTTTTCTTTTACTTCCAATCTATGGATCAGGCCATCTCCGGCTCGGCTTCCGCCTCCTGGCTCAGCGCCTCCTCGTACTTCTCCAGGATAATGCTCTGGATCCGCTCTCTTGTGGCGGAATTGATGGGATGGGCGATATCCCTGTACTCTCCATCCAGCGCTTTCTTGCTCGGCATTGCGATGAAAAGCCCTTTCTCTCCTTCAATGACTTTAATGTCATGCACAACAAATTCTTCATCCATTGTGATGGACACCACTGCCTTTAATTTCCCTTCCTTCGCAACTTTCCGCACGCGTACATCTGTGATCTGCATGTCTTCTAGCCCCTTTCTTGTCAGTCACTGCATCTTTCCCTTTTTTCTCTTACAGTGCATATCTCTCATTTTTTTCGACTACTATCTTTACGCCATTCTCACCTACGTGGCGCGTATTGGCCCGGATCGTGTCCCGGCTCTCCACGATGCAGTTCTCAATGTAGGTGTTATCGCCCAGATACACATCATTGAGAATGATCGAGTTCTTGATCACGCAGTTATTCCCCACAAAGGTCTTCTTGAACAGCACGGAGTTCTCCACCGTACCGTTGATGATGGACCCGCTGGCCACAAGGCTGTTCTTCACCACAGCCCCCGGGTTGTATTTCGCCGGTGGCAGGTCGCTGACCTTGGAATAAATGCCCGGATATTCCTTAAAGAAGTAATTTCTCACTTCCGGCCTCAGGAAATCCATATTGGTCTTATAATACGCGTCAACTGTAGCGATATTGCTCCAGTAGTCTTTGATCTTATAGCCGTATATCTTCTTCAGATTCTTGTATCTGATGAGGATATCCGTGACGAGATCATGCCTCTCCTCCTCGGCGCAGTGCTCGATCAGGTCGATGAGCTGACGCCTCCTTATGATGTAAATGCCTGTGGAAATAGTGTTGTAGGCCGCCATCATGGGCTTCTCCTCAAACTCCTCCACCCGCATGGTCTCGTCCATCTTCAGGGTGCCAAAGCGGGTCGCGTCCTCGCCGGGCTGCAGATCCCTGCACACGATGGTGATATCTGCCTTCTTCGCGATGTGGTATTCCAGGACTTTGTTGTAATCCATCTTGTACACCGCGTCGCCGGAGGTGATGATCACATAGGGCTCATGGCACTTTTTCAGGAAGTCCAGGTTCTGGTAGATAGCGTCCGCCGTCCCCCTGTACCAGTAGCCGTTGTCCGCCGTGATGGTGGGAGTGAACACGTAAAGTCCTCCCTGTTTTCTTCCGAAATCCCACCATTTGGAGGAGTTCAGATGTTCGTTCAGTGAGCGGGCATTGTACTGTGTCAGCACAGCCACCTTCTGGATATGAGAGTTGGTCATATTGCTCAGGGCAAAGTCGATGGCCCGGTAGCTTCCCGCGATGGGCATGGCCGCCACTGCCCTCTTCTGGGTCAGTTCTCTCATCTTGTTACTGTTTCCGCCTGCTAAGATAATTCCTACCGCTCTCATAATCTCTCACCCGCCTTTATCAATGTCTCTCCGCTCTCTAGCACGCCGCCGGGGTAGTCCTCCCTGACGGTGACGCCGCTGATGGCTGTATTCTTTCCTATCTGCACGCCGCCGGGTATGACAGAGTTCTCCCCGATGGTCACAAGGCCAAAGGAGTAGATATTCGGCTTGAGCCTGTTGGGAACATCCGCGCCTGTGCCCAGAGTGGCGTTGTCACTGATCTGCACGCTCTCCGCGATAATGGCCTTGTCAATGATACAGCCCGCGCCGATTTCCACATCCTTCATGATAATGGAATCCCGGACCACGCTGCCAGGTCCGATGGTCACGCCGGAGCCGATAACGCAGTTGTGGACCTCCCCATAGATCTCTGCGCCGTCTCCTATGATACTCCTGTCGATGATGGCAGTGTCCGCAATGTACTGGGGCGGGATGATATCACTGTTCGTGTAGATCTTCCAGAACTCCTCATACAGGTTGAACTCCGGTATGATGTCGATGAGCTCCATGTTGGCCTCCCAGTAGGATCCCAGCGTTCCCACATCCTTCCAGTAGCCATTGTACTCGTAGGCGAAGAGACGCTTGTCTTTCTCGTGGCAATAGGGGATGATGTGCTTTCCAAAATCACAGCCGGGCACGTCCTTCAGATCCATCAGCGCCTTTTTCAGCACCGGCCAGCTGAAGATGTAGATGCCCATGGACGCCAGATTGCTCTTGGGCTCCGGCGGCTTCTCCTGGAACTCCGTGATGCGGCCGTCAGAGTCCGCCACCACGATACCGAAACGGCTGGCCTCCTCCATAGGAACCGGCATGGCGGCTATGGTCACATCCGCGTCGTGCGCCTTGTGGTAGTCCAGCATCACCTCATAGTCCATTTTATAAATGTGGTCTCCCGACAGGATCAGCACATAGTCCGGATTAAACGTGCTCATGTAATCCAGATTCTGATAGATCGCGTTGGCTGTACCTGTGTACCACTCACTGTTTGAGCTCTTCTCATATGGCGGGAGAATGGACACTCCTCCGATGTTGCGGTCCAGATCCCACGGAATGCCAATCCCGATATGTGTATTGAGCCGCAGCGGCTGGTACTGGGTCAAAACGCCCACAGTGTCGATCCCCGAGTTGATACAGTTACTGAGCGGAAAATCTATAATTCTGTATTTCCCCCCAAAAGCAACGGCCGGCTTGGCAACCTTCGCCGTGAGGACTCCAAGTCTGCTGCCCTGTCCTCCTGCCAGCAGCATTGCTATCATTTCTTTTTTAATCATGCCATCACCCCTTCTCAGCAATTTTTTAATGACTCTTATTATACCATACTTCCGTATTTAAGTGAACATATTTTACAAAAAAAGTGATTATTCTACTATTTTTTTATCGATATATCACAAAAAAAGTTTCTTGGCTTTTCTATTATATATGTTTATAATAATATAAATGGGGCACAGATCGCCTTTTTCGGCGCTTCGCCATTCTTATATGTATCGCTATTGACGGATATTATTTTACAGAAAGGTATGTTGATCATGTATAAAATCAATTTTCATGAACCTGTTCACGTGCACTTTATCGGCATCGGCGGCATCAGCATGAGCGGCCTGGCTGAGATCCTCCTCAAGGAGGGCTTCACCATCTCCGGCTCTGACGCCAGGCAGTCTGCCCTGACAGACCATCTCTCCTCCCTGGGCGCGCAGGTCTTCTACGGGCAGAAGGCCTCCAACATCATCCCCGGGATCGACGTGGTCGTGTACACAGCGGCCATCCACGAGGACAATGAGGAGTACGCCGAGGCTGTAAGGCAGGGGCTTCCCATGCTCAGCCGGGCGGAGCTCTTGGGCCAGCTCATGCGGAACTACCGGGTTCCTGTGGCCATCTCCGGCACCCACGGAAAGACCACCACGACCTCCATGCTCTCCCACATCCTTCTGGCGGGAGAGAAGGATCCCACCATCTCCGTGGGCGGCATCCTGAAGGCCATCGGGGGAAATATCCGGGTGGGTGGCTCCGACATCTTTGTGACGGAGGCCTGCGAGTACACCAACAGCTTCCTCCACTTCTTCCCGAAGATCTCCGTGATCCTCAACATTGACGCGGACCACCTGGACTTCTTTAAGGATCTGGAGGATATCCGCCACTCCTTCCGGAAATTCGCCCAGCTCCTGCCTGAGGACGGCGTCCTCATCATCAACAAAGGCATTGACAGACTGGAGGAGATTACGGAAGGGCTGAAATGCCGGATCATCACCTTTGGCCTGGAGCCGGATGCGGATTACTCAGCCGGCTCCGTCTCCCACGACGAGTTCGGCGACGCTTCCTTTGACCTCATCCGGAACGGCCAGAACGCAGGGCGGATCCGCCTCTCCGTGACAGGGGATCACAATATCTGCAACGCTCTCTCCGTCATCGCGGCCGCAGACCTGCTGGGCGTGTCCCTGGAGGACGTGCAAAAAGGTCTCTCCTCCTTCCGGGGGACAGACCGCCGCTTTGAGCACAAGGGCGACTGGAACGGAGTCACCGTCATCGATGACTACGCCCATCATCCCACAGAGATAAAGGCCACTCTGAAGGCGGCTGCTGCCTACCCCCACCGGGAGATCTGGTGCGTGTTCCAGCCCCACACCTACACCCGCACCAAGGCCCTATTTGACGATTTCGCCGACGCTCTCACTCACGCGGATCACGTAGTGCTGGCGGATATTTACGCCGCCCGGGAGACGGACACGCTGGGCGTGTCCTCAGAGCTGCTGGCAAAGGCTCTGAAGGAGAAGGGCTGCGACGCCTTCTACCTTCCCTCCTTTGAGGCCATCGAGAAATTTCTCGGCAAGCACTGCCAGAAGGGGGACATGTTGATAACTATGGGGGCCGGAAACGTTGTAAACATTGGAGAGGATCTGCTGAAAGGCTAGTTATCCACATTTTCCACAGGATTTTATCCACAAAAAAGATGGATTTTGGCTCAAAAAGTTCTTTTTGCCCCTCCCTCTCCGGTGCTATAATAGGTCTGCGATAAGACGTATACGACAGATAACGACAAGCGAGGATGGGAGAAGCATGAAGAAACTGACACTGAAAAACTGCCGGCAGGAGAGCGCGCTTTTGCTGGATTACGAATTCATTGACAACTATATGCCGGAGGCTAACGGAGAGTACGTGAAGGTCTACCTTCTGCTGCTGCGCTGCCAGGCCAGCCCGGACAGGGAGCTGACCGTCTCCGGCATCGCGGACATCCTGGACGACACGGAGAAGGATGTGATTCGCGCGTTGAAATACTGGAAAAAACAGGGTCTTCTGGACTATGAGATCACGGAGGACCCTGGCAGCGGCATGTCCTCTTCCGTCCATGAGGCGTCCTCCGCGGCGGCCTCTTCACCGGCAGTCTCTTCTGCGGCATCGGTTTCCGCGGCAGTTTCTTCCCCGGATGTTTCCCCGGCGGGAGCTTCCCCGACGGCGGCTTCCCCGGCATCAGATTCCTCGGTGACGGTTTCCCCGGCGGCATCCTCCCCGGAGAACGTGACCCGCTTCCGAAACCGCAAGGAGTTAAAGGAACTGCTCTTTGTGGCGGAGCAGTACCTGGGAAAGACCCTCTCTGTCACGGATATGAAGACTATTACCTATTTCTATGACGAGCTGGGCATGTCTACGGACCTGATCGAGTACCTCATCGAGTACTGCGTGGAGAACGGGCACAAGAGCATGCACTACATACAGAAGGTGGCTCTCTCCTGGACAGACCGGAAGATCCGGACTCCGGAGGAGGCTAAGCAGAGCGCGGCCCTTTACAGCAAAAGCTGTTATGGTGTCCTGAAGGCCTTCGGCATCACCGGGCGCTCCCCCGCGTCCTCCGAGCTGGCCTACATCCAGCGCTGGAGCGGAGAGTACGGCTTCTCGGACGAGCTGATCCTGGAGGCCTGCAACAGAACCATGAACAGCATCCACCAGCCCAGCTTCGACTACGCGGAGTCCATCCTGAAGAGCTGGCTGGAGGGAGGCGTCAAGACCAGGAAAGATGTGGAGGCTCTGGACCTGGCCTACCAGAGGGAGAAGCAGGAGCGGAAGGAAAAGCGCCAGGCGCGGTCCGCAGCCGCTTCCCCGGAGACACCCAGGGCAGCCCGGAACCGTTTCAACAACTTTGAGGGCAGGACCTACGAGGACATGGAGGATCTGACCCGCAGGCTCATACAGAACCAGTAGGACAGGACTGTCCTCCAACACTTGAGAAGGGAGAAGACTTGTGGCTCTTACCAATTCCCAATACGACCAGATTATGCGCACCTACGAGCAGCACCGCCTGGAAAATGAGTACAGGAGGCGCAGGCGCTATGCGGATATAGAAAAAAAGATTCCTCAGATAAAGGAGCTGGACGATGAGATCTCCAGCCTTTCTCTGCAGCAGGCCCGCCGCCTTCTGGAGGGGGATGAGTCCGCTCTGGACACCTTAAAAGAAAAAATTCACTCGCTTTCCCAAAAAAAGCTTGCACTTCTGCGGGAAAACGGTTATCCTTCGGATTATCTGGAGCTTCACTACACATGCCCGGACTGCCAGGACACAGGGTATATCGGAGACAGGAAATGTCACTGCTTTAAGAAGGCTGTCATCGACCTGCTCTACACCCAGTCCAATCTGCAGGAGGTGCTGGACAGGGAGAATTTTGACACCTTTTCTATGGAATACTATTCCGAGGGCCACATCGACCGCCTCACCGGCCGGTCCTCCAGGGAAGCCATAGAGATCGCCCTGAAAACCTGCCACGAGTTCACGGACACATTCGGGACGGATTTCCGCAATCTGCTCCTCTACGGAGATACAGGGGTGGGAAAAACCTTTCTGTCCCACTGCATCGCAAAGGAGCTGCTGGAGCAGTCCTTCTCCGTGATCTATTTCACGGCCGCCCAGCTTTTTGACATATTTGCGAAGAGCACCTTCCGGCGGGAGGAGGAGGCAGGGGCCGACTGCGAGCATATCTACAGCTGTGATCTTCTCATCATTGACGATCTGGGAACGGAGATGAGCAACACCTTCACCAACTCCCAGCTTTTTATCTGTCTGAACGAGCGGATCCTGCGAAAAAAATCCACCCTTATCTCAACCAATCTCTCACTGGAAGACCTGAAAAACATTTACTCGGAGAGAGTCTTTTCGAGGATCACCAGCGCATACACCGTGCTGAGGCTGACAGGTGACGATATCCGGATACAGAAAAAACTGATGAACAGAGCGTAAGAAAATATTTCAAATAACAGGAGGTACCTTATAAGATGCTGCGCCGAAATGAACGTATTTTAGACAATATTCCCGTTGGAGCCCTTGGGATCATCGCCCTGGACGGCTGCCAGGACATGGGAAAGCGTGTCAACGACTATCTCGTAAAATGGAGAAAGGAAGACGGACATGAGCACAAGAACGATGTCGTCTTCAGCGGATATGAGCGAGACAACTATCTGATCGACGCAAGAATGCCCCGGTTCGGCTCCGGTGAAGCAAAGGGGATCATCGGAGAGTCCGTCCGCGGAAAGGACATTTATATCATGGTTGACGTGTGCAACTACAGCCTGACCTATTCTCTGTCCGGCCACACAAACCACATGTCTCCCGACGACCACTTCCAGAACCTGAAGCGCATCATCGCCGCCATCGGGGGAAAGGGACGCCGTCTCAACGTGATCATGCCCTTCCTCTATGAGAGCCGCCAGCACAAGAGGAGCAGCCGGGAGTCTCTGGACTGCGCCCTGGCCCTGCAGGAGCTGGTTCACCTGGGCGTGGACAACATCATCACCTTTGACGCCCACGATCCGAGAGTGCAGAACGCCATTCCCTTAAGCGGCTTTGAGACCGTGCGCCCCACCTACCAGTTTGTAAAGGGACTTCTGCGCACAGTCAAGGATCTTCAGATCGACAGCGACCACATGATGGCCATCAGCCCCGACGAGGGCGCCACAGAGCGCGCCGTGTACCTGGCTAACGTGCTGAACCTGGACATGGGCATGTTCTACAAGCGCCGTGACTACACAAGGATCGTAAACGGCCGCAACCCCATCGTGGCTCACGAGTTCCTGGGCTCCTCCGTGGAGGGCAAGGACGTGATCATCCTGGACGACATGATCTCCTCCGGAGACAGCATTCTGGATGTAGCCCGCCAGCTGAAGCAGCGGAACGCGAAGAGGATCTACGCTGCCGCCACCTTCGGGCTTTTCACAAACGGTATGGAGAAATTCGACAGGGCCTACGAGGAGGGCATCATAAACGGCATCCTGACCACCAACCTGATCTACCAGACGCCGGAGCTGCTCTCACGTCCCTACTACATCAACTGCGACATGAGCAAGTACATCGCCCTCATGATCGACACACTGAACCACGACGGCTCCATCAGCAGCATCCTGAACCCCAGCGCGAGAATTCAGAACGTGGTGGAGAAATACCGCAGGGGCGAGGAAATCTAAGGACAGCTCTGATCCAAAGCAGAATAGAATACACAAAAAAGGACAGGTTCCGTTTTCGCCGGAGCCGGATTGCAGGGACAATTCGGCATCGGGAAACAGAACCTGTCTTTTTCCATACATTACATTTCTATGACTTCCCTTCTGTCCGTCACGGGATGATCCCCGCGGGATATCAGGGAAGATCGATCCGGTCAAAGGGGATGGACTCCCGGCGGAGGATCTCCTCCTCCCGGCTGTGGCAGGTAAAGAGGAGCACCTGCTCCCTGTTCTTCGACAGCCATCGAAGAGTGTTGGCGAGCCGCCGGTCATCATAGCTGGCAAAGACGTCATCCAGGATCAGGGGATACTCCTCCTCGTAGAGAAGATCTGCCGCCGCCAGCCGGAGGGCCAGGTAGGCCTGCTCCACAGTCCCCCGGCTCACCTGTCCCATGGAAATCCTGCGGCCGTCCTGGAAGAGGACAAGCTGAGCCCCCTCCTCCACCAGCAGCCTGGTGTACTTCCCTCCTGTGATGCCCTGAATAATCCCGGAGACAGCCCCGTTCAGATCCCGGCGCACCTGGGTCTGCATGTCCCGGGCCACCTGGGAGAGCCGTTCATGGGCCAGGGCCAGGGCAGCCCTCTTCTTCTCCTGCTCCTTGTAGATGCTGTCCAGCTCGCCCATCTCCGTCAGCTCCTCCTGAAGGTTCTCATACTGGATCTGCTTCTCCTTCTTCTCCTCCTCCAGATGCTGCTGCTCCCAGAGCAGCTTCTCCGCTGAGGCCAGCTCCTCCTCCGGGGTGATCTCCTCCAGCATCAACTCGGGGACTGTCTTCTGCCGCTTCTTCTCCACCTTCATGCGGTTCCAGATATAGATCCCGCCTGCCAGAGCCGCCACAACCGATGTGGCATAATTCCAGGGCCGGGGGATGAGGACAAAGAGAATGATCACCGCCAGGATGATACCTGCCACCTCAAGGGGATGGATCCGCCATCTCGCCGGGCGCAGCTCGTCGATCATCCGCTTCTCGCTCTCCTTCTTCTCATTCTCTTCCTTGATCCTCTTCAGCTCCAGTCCTTCCTGCACCCGGTCCAGCTCCTCCTCCAGCCGGTGGATATCCCGCCACACGTAGGAGGCCTCCTGCTCGATCTTCTCCCTGCGGCGCTGGCGCTCCCGGGTGTAATCCCTGGCCTGCCGGTCCAGAGCTTTTTCATGGTCCCGAAGCACTTCCTGGGCAGAGGCAAGGTCAATCCTCGTATCTCCGGAAACAGAATAATTTGCGGCGAAATTTTTCAGCTCCGCTGCCAGCTTCTGTCCTGTCCGGGCGCCGGACTGCCTGATGTACAGCGTGTCCTCATAGCTGTCAGCCTCCAGCCCTGGCAGGATCATCTCCAGGTCCCCGTCCTCCAGAGACAGACGCTCTCCGTCATCCAGGCAGACAAGCTCCGCCCTCCTGGCCTGCCGGTCAAATCTTCGCTCCAGCCGAAAGGTCTTTCCCCCGCAGTTGAACTCTATGGCTCCCCCGTAGAAACCGTCCCCGTCCCAGGGCTCGTACCGGCTGAAGGTGTCGCCCGCCGCCGCCCGGCCCCGGCCTCTCTCCATGCCGAAGAGCATGCTCTTTATGAAAGTGTGGACGGTGGTCTTCCCGGCTTCGTTCTCCCCGCCAAGGAGCTGTATGCCGTCCCCCAGCAGGATGGTCCTGCCTCTGAATTTTCCGAAATGTCTCAGTTCCAGCTTCTGAATTTTCATTCTGTTCCCCTTCTTGTCTCCATGAGAGCGCTGATCCCCTCAAAGAGCGCTCTGTATTCCACGCTGTCCTTTTCCGCTCCGGAAAAGCTTTCTATATATCTGCCGATCAGATTGTTCTTATTGTTTCTGTACAGCTTCTCCAGATCCCAGGCCGGCTTTGTCTCATCCACGATGTCGATGATATTCCCCCGCCTGTCCAGGGCGTCCAGATCAAAGAGGGTATCAGGGTCACGATACCCTTTCAAAAGAAACTTATACATGTTCTGTATTCCGTTTTCCTCAATCTTCTTCCAGATCAGATCCGCCAGACCCGCGCCTGTTGTCCGGCGATCCACCTCCACCTCACAGTGAATATACTCCCGGGATGCAAAGGGGACAAAGGAAAAGCGGCAGCCATCCTCCGTGATCTCCCCCTGTATGTAGCCGTGATGCCCGGTGTCATTCCTGTCCGTTGGCTCCAGCGCCCCCGCGTAGGCTGCCAGACCCGGAATGACCACCTGAGGCATATGGATGTGCCCCAGAGCCACATAGTCGTAGCCCAGGCCGGCCAGCGCCTCCCTGCTTACCGGAATGTGGTCCGTGTCCCCACCGTGGGCCAGAAGGATCTCTCTCTTCTGTCTCCCGGCCGCTGGCGCGCTGTCGTAGAGGGGCTGCCGGATCTGTCTCTCGTGGTAGCTGCACCCATACACTGCCGTCTCAAGGGCGGGAAGCTCCACAGCCTCCACACTCGCCGATCCCAGGAAATGCACGTTGGCACTCCACTGAAAAGTCCGGTAGTAGGAGTCCCTGCGCATATAGTCGTGATTTCCCGCGATGAGAACCACCTGCGTCCTCTCCAGGGAGGCGAACAGGCCGTCCACCTCCTTCAGCTCCCGCAGGAGGGGCTGCCTGTGAAACAGATCGCCGGCCACAAGGAGAAGATCCGGCGCCTCATTTTTGCACACTCTTATCAGTCTTCGAAAGCTTTCCCAGATTTCTCCTCTTCGCTCCCCGCTGTACGCTTTTCCTGCCTCGGGCGACACCCCTAAATGCACGTCCGCGATGTGTATGAACTTCATTTTCTTCCTTTTCCTCCTGCTCTTTTTCAGACGGCAGCGTCACGATAAACTGTGTCTTCTCGTCGTCGCTCCTGGCCATGATCCTGCCCCCGTGAAGCTCCACGATCTCCTTTGCTATGGCCAGGCCAAGCCCTGCCCCGCCGGTCTCGCTGGATCTGGAGTCGTCCAGGCGGTAAAATTTCTCAAAGATAGTCTGCAGCTTTGTGCCCGGAATTTTCTTTCCCCTGTTGGAAAATATAATCTCCACATCCTTATTCTTTCTGCAGGCGCTGATCTGTATGGTCGTCCCCGCATAGCAGTAGGCTATGGCGTTCCGGAGGATGTTGTCAAAGACCCTGGCCAGCTTGTCCGGATCCCCGTACACCACCAGTCCGTCCTCCGTCTCCACCTCGCAGGTAAGCTGCTTCTCCTGGAGAACGCCGTAGAGCTCGTCCGCAATCTGCTCCAGCATCATGGACAGGTTCAGCTCCACCGGCTCCAGCTCGATGTCCTGGAGATTGAATTTGGTAATGTCAAAAAACTCATTGATCAGCTCTCCCAGTCTTATAGCCTTCTCAAGGGAGATGTGGATATACTTTGCCCGCTCCGCCTCCGGCATGTCCGGGTGGGCGTCCAGCATGGCCAGGTAGGCAACCACGGAGGTGAGAGGCGTCTTCAGGTCATGGGCCAGGAAGAGCACCAGGTCATTTTTCTTCTTCTCGCTCTCTATGGCCTCCAGATCCTGCCTCTTCAGCGTAGCCTTGATCTCGTTGAGCCGGATTTCAATGGGCTTCAGCTCCGTGATCAGGTGGATGGGCTCTGTGGACTCGGAGATAATATTCTCGATACCGTCCCCCACCTGGTCCAGATATTTAGTCATCTTGGACAGGGCCACATAGAAAAACAGGGCAAACAAAAGGAGGAACCCAACGATCATGAAAAACACTTTGTTGTCCCCGATCAGGCTCCAATATAAATCAATGGCGGTCTGTTCTTCCACATGAAAGGCTGTCAGGATATCCACAAATGTAGTCGCAAAGCTGTCGTTGTATACCCCGTCAATCACGTAATTCAGAAGAAAGCCGCCAACAAGTACAGTCAGTGCTGTCACCAGCACTGTCTGCAGCAGAATACTGAATTTTAATTTTCTGTAATTACTCTTCAACTTTATAACCTACTCCCCATACTGTCTTGATAAAGTCTGAAGTTCCAGTGGGCGCACTCATTTTTTCCCGCAGATGCCGGATGTGCACCATGACCGTGTTGTTGCTGTTTTTGTAATATTTTTCGTGCCACACCTTCTCGAACAGCTCCTCGGAGCTGATCACCTTGCCCCTGTTCTCGCACAGGAGCCAGAGAATGTCAAACTCTATGGGGGTGAGTGTGAGAGGGACCTCGTTGTAAATGCACTCATGGGACGTCCGGTTCAGGAGAAGCCCGCCGAAATCAATGATCTCCCCCGGCTCCTTCCCACCGTCATTGTACTGGGTGTAGCGGCGGATCTGGGCCTTCACCCTTGCCACCAGCTCCAGCGGGTTGAAGGGCTTGGGTATGTAGTCGTCAGCTCCCATGGTGAGCCCTGTGATCTTGTCCATGTACTCGGTCTTAGCCGTCAGCATGATCACAGGGAAGGTGTATTTCTCCCGGATCTTCTTCAAAATCTGGAACCCGTCAATGTCCGGCAGCATCACATCCAGGATGGCCAGGTCGATCTTCTTCTCAAAGATGCAGTCCAGGGCCTCCTGCCCTGTATAGAACTTGTAGACCGTATACTGATCGTTCTGCAGATACAGCTCGATGACATCGGCGATCTCCCGCTCGTCATCCACTACTACGATATTCATACTTTCGTGAACCTCCTTATTCTCCCCTTCGGCAGGAGAGGCGCCTTCCCGGCGCTCCCCCATCTCCGGTGAATGTGTGATGTTCCCCTCGTCATTCCTTCTCTGCTGTCTTTCCTTTATCCTGTCAATCCGCTCTGCCTGTCCCGTCTCCCTCTTACAGGTCGCAGTTGTTCACTGTCCTGGGGAAGGGGATCACATCGCGGATGTTACCCATTCCTGTCAGGTACATGATGCACCTCTCAAATCCAAGCCCAAAGCCGGAATGGCGGGTGGAGCCGTATTTTCTCAGGTCCATGTAAAAGCCGTAGTCCTCCTCCTTCAGGCCCATCTCCTTCATGCGCTGCGCCAGCTTTTCGTAATTGTCCTCCCTCTGGCTGCCGCCGATGATCTCGCCGATGCCGGGCACCAGGCAGTCCACAGCCGCCACGGTCTTTCCGTCATCGTTCAGCTTCATATAAAATGCCTTAATTTCCTTTGGATAGTCTGTGACAAACACAGGGCGCTTGAAGACCTCCTCAGTCAGGTAGCGCTCATGCTCTGTCTGCAGGTCTGTTCCCCAGGAAACCTTGTACTCGAACTTGTCGTTGTTTTTCTCCAGGAGCTCCACTGCCTCTGTGTAGGTCACCTTTGCGAACTCGGAGGACACCACATTGTGGAGCCTGTCCAGGAGTCCCTTGTCCACAAAGGAGTTAAAGAAGTTCATCTCCTCCGGCGCGTTCTCCAGCACATAGTTAATGACATATTTCAGCATGGCCTCCGCCAGATCCATGTTGTCATCAAGGTCCGCAAAAGCCATCTCCGGCTCGATCATCCAGAACTCCGCCGCATGCCTTGTAGTGTTGGAGTTCTCTGCCCGGAATGTGGGGCCGAAGGTATAGATATTCCGGAAAGCCTGGGCAAAGGTCTCGCCGTTGAGCTGGCCGCTGACTGTCAGGTTCGTCTCCTTGTTAAAGAAGTCCTTGGAATAGTCCACCGTGCCGTCTTCCTTCCTGGGCACATTGTTCAGGTCCAGGGTGGTCACCTGGAACATCTCCCCTGCTCCCTCGCAGTCGCTTCCCGTGATCAGCGGGGTGTGCACATACACAAAGCCCCTCTCCTGAAAGAATTTGTGGATGGCGTAGGCTGTCAGGGATCTCACCCGGAACACAGCCTGGAAGGTGTTCGTCCTGGGGCGAAGATGGGCGATGGTCCGCAGGTATTCAAAGCTGTGGCGCTTCTTCTGGAGCGGGTAGTCCGGCGCGGAAGCGCCCTCCACCTCCACCGTCTCCGCCTGGATCTCAAAGGGCTGCTTTGCCTGGGGTGTGGCCACCAGGGTTCCCTTCACGATGATAGCAGCTCCCACGTTCAGTCTGGAGATCTCCGCGAAATTGTCCATGGTGTCATGGTACACCACCTGCAGGGTCTCAAAGAAGGACCCGTCATTTACCACGATGAACCCGAAGGTCTTGGAGTCCCGGATGCTGCGCACCCAGCCGCCCACGGTCACTTCCTTATCCAGGAAGGCCTCCGTGTTCTTATATAATTCTCTGACTGTTGTAAGCTTCATGATCATTTACTCCTTCTGATATCTATATCTTTTTTTCAGCACTTTCAAACATTATAGCACACCGATAGCAGTTTTAAAAGGAAGGATTGGCAGAAGTCCCGGCCTCCTTTCTACTACAATATATTTATGGTTAATACCCCTTACAGCCAGTAAGGAATTACCCATCTTGTTGCTTAAGCTGTTA